>JAJTBC010000055.1 GCA_021287085.1 Bacillota bacterium
CATGCCGGTGTACTACAACGCGCACCTGGAGTGGTTCCAGAAGTACCTGGGCGGCGGTGCTGCGCCTTGGAAAACCGAGGATATGGTGCGCAACAGGGCATTCGCCGAGAAGTGAATCGCCGCGAAGCCGGAGATCATTCACGCATCGGCGAGTTCGGCGTTTCCCGCTACACTGATCGGCTATGGAAAGCCGGGACCGCGCTGCGCTGAACGATCTTTTGCGCCTGTTGGACGGAGCGGCCGGAGACCTGGAGGGCAGGCGACTCCGGTGGATGGCCGCCCCGGGCTTGGCCCTGCTATTGGCTCGATGGGCCACCCAGGGTGGTCGGCTGCGCTCTCTGTGGGTGGATGCGCCCACCGAAGCCGAGGCCCAAAGCCTGGCCCACGATCTGGCTGTGCTGCTGCCGGAGGCAGGTGTGGCGCACTTTCCCGGCCTCGCGCCCTTTGCTGGCGGCGAATCCAGTCCGCCGGGCATGGTGCTGAAGAACCGCCTGGCCGCCTTGGTGGGCTTGTTGGAGCATCGCGTGCAGATCCTCGTGGCCACGCCTCTGGCGGCCCAGGAGCGGCTGCCGCACCCCTCCTGGTTCGCCAAGCAGACCCTGATTTTGAAGAAGGGCGAGGAGACCCCGCGGGAGCTGCTGCTGGAAACCCTGGTGGCCCTGGGCTACCGCCGCTCGGATCTGGCCTCGGAACCCGGCGAATTCAGCGCGAGAGGCCTGGTGGTGGATCTCTGGCCCGATCATCTGGAAACGCCCCTGCGCATGGAATTCTTTGGCGACGAGTTGGAGAACCTCGCGCCCTTCGATCCCGACACCCAGCGCCGCACCGGAGAAAGTCTGGAGCGCCTTGCGCTCTATCCGCGCTTCGAAGGCGCCAAGGTGCGCGATGCCGCACTGCTGGAGGCGCTGAGTTCCCGCGCCGGGAAAACCCCCGATCCTGAAGACGATCTGGCCTTCCGCCGGGCACGTCTCGCCAGCCACGGGCACTTCCCTGGCGAAGAACTGTTCTATCCGCTGCTGGATCAGCCCAAGGGCCAGCTCACCCATTGGGTTCCGCCCTGCTTGCGGGTGAAGCTGGATGCGCCCTGGGCCGAGGCGCTGCGCGAAAGCGAGCGGCAGCGGGTGGAGGAAAGCCTCGCGGTGCTGCGGCGGGGGGGCGTGGTGTGTCCTGATTTCGAGGACCGCTTCCTGGATAGCGATCCCAGCCGCGTGACGCTCACCCTCACGGAATGGCAGGCAGAGGCTGATCTCCCGCTCCAGGCCGCCACGGTGCGGGAGTTCCAGGGGCGTCTGGGCGAATGGAGTGAACATCTCCGCGAACAGGTGGATCAGGGCCATCGCATCGTGCTGGCGGGCTCCACGGCGGGCATGCGGGATCGCCTTCAAGAGCTACTGGCAGAGTACGACCTGCCTATGAGTCAAGGCGCGGAGCCTGGTTGCCGTGCCTTGCTGCTGCCTCTTTCCAGTGGCGTCGAGGTGAAGGAAGCTCGCCTTGCGCTCTTCACGGAGCGCGAGATTTTCGGGCGTCGGGCCATCGCTTCGAAACCCCAGAAAAGCCGGGCGGCGGCCTTCCTTTCCGATCTCAAGGATCTGAAGCCTGGCGATCGCGTGGTGCACCTGGATCACGGCATCGGCGAATTTTTGGGCTTCGGGATCGTCACCGTCGGTGGCGAAGACCACGAGGTGGTGCAGCTTCGCTACGCCGACAATGGTCGCGTCAACGTGAGCCTGGAGCGCGCCGACCTCATCCAGCGCTACGTCTCCCCCGACGGCACCCAGCCGGCGCTGGACAAGCTGGGCGGCGGTACCTGGACCAAGGTGAAGCGTCGCGCCAAGAAAGCCATCCGCGACATGGCCGAGGAACTGCTCAAGCTCTACGCCAAGCGCAAGCTGGAAAAGGGCCACGCCTACGCCGTGGACGGCCCGGAGATGGCGGAGTTCGAAGCCACGTTTCCCTTCGAGCCCACGCCCGATCAGATCGAAGCGGTGGAAGCCATCAAGGCCGATCTCGAATCGGATAAGCCCATGGATCGCCTGTTGGTGGGCGATGTGGGCTACGGCAAGACCGAAGTGGCCATGCGGGCCGCGGCCAAAGTGGCTTTGGACGGCAAGCAGGTGGCCATTCTTTGCCCCACCACCGTGCTGTGCTTCCAACATTTCCGTACGTTCAAGGAACGCTTCGCAGGTTTTCCGCTGCGCATCGAGATGATCAACCGCTTCGTGGACGCCAGGGAAGCCAAGCAGATTCTCGAAGACGTGAGCGATGGCAAGGTGGAGATCCTCATCGGCACCCATCAACTGCTGGGTGCCCGCACGAAGTTCCACGATCTGGGCCTGGTGGTCATCGACGAAGAACAGCGCTTCGGGGTGGCCCACAAGGAAAAACTCAAGAAGTTCCGTGCCAACGTGGAGGTGCTGGCCATGAGCGCCACGCCCATTCCGCGCACGCTGCACATGAGCCTCACGGGGCTGCGGGAGATTTCGCTCATCGAGACGCCGCCCAAGAATCGCCTCGCCATCGAGACCGTGGTGGCGCCCTGGAGCGACGAGCTGATTGCCACGGCCATTCAGTTCGAGCTGAGGCGCAACGGCCAGGTGTACGTCATCCACAATCGCGTGGAGAGCATCGTCAGCGTGGCCG
>JAJTBC010000081.1 GCA_021287085.1 Bacillota bacterium
AGGCCGTCGATGCCTTCGAAGGCCTTCCGTACGTCGTGGGCCAGCCGCTGGCGTTCGGCTTCCGTGGGGCCGTAGATTTCCGCCACCATGGTGTCCATGACGGGCGGGCCGGGAGGGATTTCCACGATCTTCATGCGCGCCTGTCGAGGCTTGGCGAGCTTTTCCAGCTCGGGGCGCAGGCGCGTGGCGATGGCGTGGCTCTGCTCCTTGCGATCGCCCTTGGGCACGAGGTTCACCTGCACATCCACCATTTCGGCTTCCTGGCGGAGGAAGCTGTGGCGCACCATGCCCACGAAGGTGAAGGGCGCGGCTTCGCCCGCATAGATCTGCACATCCTTGACGACCTCTTCCTTCATGAGGCGCTGCGCCACGTCGCGGCCCAGGGCGAAAGCCTCTTCCCGCGGGGTTCCGGCGGGAAGATCGAGCTGCACCATGAATTCCGACTTGTTGTCGAAGGGCAGCATCTTCACTTTCACGGCGCCGAAACCCACCAGGGACATGGCTCCGAGCAGCAGCACCACCACGCCCACGAAGAAGCCCCAGCGCACCTTGGACTGCGTGAGCAGCGCGTGCATGATGCGACGGTAGATGCGCGTGCTCCAGGATTCGGGCTCCCGTTCGAGGTTTTCTTCGGGGTGCTTCTCCAACAATTCCGAGGCTTCGCGATCGGGATCAGCCGGATGCAGGCCCGAAGGATCGGTGTCGGGAAGGTGGGCTTCCTTGCGGAAGATCTTCATGCTGGCCCAGGGGCTGATGACGAAGGCGATGACGAGGCTGAAGAGCATCGCCAGGCTCGCGCCCACGGGGATGGGCCGCATGTACGGGCCCATGAGGCCGCGCACGAAGGCCATGGGCAGGATGGCCGCGATCACCGCGAAGGTGGCGAGAATCGTGGGATTGCCCACTTCATCCACGGCTTCCACCACGAGGCGCGAGAAACTGCGGCGCGGCCCCGGCAGATGCAGATGGCGATGAATGTTCTCCACCACCACGATGGCGTCGTCCACCAGGATGCCGATGGAGAAAATCAGCGCGAAGAGCGTGACGCGGTTGAGGGTGTAGCCGAAGAGATAGGTGAGCAGCAGCGTGAGGGCCAAGGTCACGGGCACGGCGATGCCCACCACCACGGCGCTGCGCCAGCCCATGGCCAATCCGATGAGCGCGATGACGCTCAGGGTGGCGATGAGGAGGTGCTCGATCAGTTCGTTGGACTTGTCGCCCGCCGTTTCGCCGTAGTTGCGGGTGACGGTGACGGAGACATCGCCGGGAAGCAGGTTGCCTTTCAGGGCTTCCAGCTTGTGCTCGACGCGATGGGCCAACTCCGTGGCGTTGGTGCCCGCACGCTTGGAAAGGGTGACGCTCACCGCAGGCTCGAAGCCCTGGGTGTCGCGCCCCCCGAAGAACACCAACGGCGGTTCAGGATCGGCGCCATCCGTGACTTTGGCCACATCGCCCAGGTACAGAGGCCGCTGATTCTTCACAGCCACTACGAGGCGCTTCAGTTCGGCGGCCTCCATGACGAAGCCCTTGGCTTCCACTTCCGTACGCTGGCCCTGGTTCACCAAGGCTCCGGCGGGAAGCTGGGCTTCGGCACTCTGCAGCGCAGGCTGAAGCTCGGCCAACGTCAGACCTAGCGCACGCAGGCGATCCAGATCGGGCTCGATGCGCACCATGCGCCGCGCGCCGCCGATGACCTTCACCTGGGCGGTATCGGGGATCTCCGCCAGTTCCCGGCCCAAGGTCTCGCCCAGGGCGCGGAGAGCGCCTGGGGTCTGCTGCGCGCCGTGGAGGGTCAGCACCAAGAAGGGCACATCGTCGATGGTCTGAAGCTTCACCAGGGGCTTCATGGCGCCAGGCGGCATCAGCGGCGCGGCGGCGATGAGTTCCTGGTGCACTTTGACGAGGCTCGGCTCCTGGGGCTCGTTCACCTTGAAGCGCACGGTGATGAGCGCCATGCCGGGGCGGCTCACGCTGTAGAGGTACTCCACGCCGGAGATGCCCCACAGGCGGCGTTCCAGGGGCGTGGTGACTTGGCTTTCCACTTCCTTGGGGCTGGCGCCGGGCATGGGGACGTAGAGATCCACCATGGGCACGATGATCTGAGGCTCTTCTTCCCGCGGGGTCAGGATCACCGCCAACAGGCCCAGCAGCAGCGAGGCGACGACGATGAGCGGCGTCAGCTTGCTGCGGAGAAAGCCTTTGGCGAGACGGCCCGCGAGGCCCAGCTTGGCTTCACTTTCCATGATCGGCTCCCGGCTTCACAGAGATGGGCTGCTGGTCCTGCAGCTGTCCAGGATGATCGATGACGGCCTCGTCAGCCTTCAATCCGCTGCGCACGGCCACCCGATCGCCCATGCTTTCGCCCAGGGAAAGCCATCGCAGCTGGGCGCGGCCATCCTTGGCGATGAACACGCCGGTCAATTCGCCGCGCTGCACCAAGGCGCTGCGGGGCACTTGCAGATCCGAAGCGGTGGCGCCGGGAACGCTGAGGCGAGCGAAAGAACCTTGGCGCAGGCCTTTGGGTTTCAGCACCTTGGCCCGCAGCGTGCCCTTGTGGCTGAGGGCGTCGCCGCCCTTGGAAAGGGCCGTGATCAGGGCTTCGCCCGCTTCGGCTTCCACGGTGAAAGGCAGCTTCTGGCCCACCTTCAAGCCCTTGGACTCGGCTTCGGAAACGCTGGCGACCAGCTCCTGCTCGCCGTCGCCCACCAGCTCGAGCAGCGGCTGGCCGGGGCCCACGAAGTCCCCTTCGTTGACGGCGCGGGATTGCACCACGCCCGCGAAGGGCGCCCGGATCTGGGTGTAGGCGATGTTGGATTTCAGGGCGTCCACCGCGGCCTGGGCCTGGGCCACCTGGGCTTCGGCCTGCTCCAGTTCCACGGGGGTCGAAGCCTTCTGGGCTTGCAGATTCTGGATGCGGCGATGGTAGGCCTGGGCCGTGGCGAGGCCCGTCTGGGCAGCCTTCAGTTGGCCCTGGAGATCCTCGTCGGAAAGAGAGAGCAGCAGCGTTCCTGCGGCCACCCGCTGACCTTCCTGCACAGGGGCCTGGCGCACCTGGGCGGCCATGCGCGTGCTCATGCGGGCGGTGCGCGTGGACTGCAGCGTGGCCGCCACCCAGCCCATGCCGCCCACTTCCACTCGGGGCGCCAGCGTGACCGTGGCCGTGGGAAGTTCCGCTGCCTTGGGAGCGGGCTTGGAGCCGCAGCTCACCAGCAGGGCGGCCAAGGGAACCAGCAGCAGCGAGGCTTTGATGGTCGAACTAGCATTCATGGTTTGACTCCTTCGATGGGATGGCCTGTGGCGAGATCCAGGGAAGCGCGGCTCACGCGCTGGGCGTAGAGGCTTTGGAGCAACAAGGTGCGGGCGCCCTGCAGGGCCGCTTCCGCGTCCAGCACGTCGATGAGGGGGGCCAGGCCTTCGCGATGGCGCAATTCCCGCAGGCGACGGGCTTCTTCGGCGGCCTGCAAGGCGCTGCGCGCGGCGGACACCTGGGCTTTGGCGGTGACCAGGGCACCTTCGGCCACGCGCTGTTCATGCTCCGCCTGCCGTTGCTTGAAGGCCACCATCAGGGTCGCGGCCCGCTCCTGAGCGCGGGCGGCGCTGGCCTTGGCCCGTTCCGGCGCGGCGAATACTTTCCATTTCACGCCCACACCGGCCCAGGTCCAGTTGCCCCCCTGGGAGAGGTTCTGACGCATGGTGCCTGCGCCCAATTCCAGGCCCACTTCAGGCCGCAGCGCGCCCGTGGCGGCCTTGGCACCGGCCTGAGCGGCCTGGGCTTGAAGATTCAGGGCGCGAAGATCGCCACGCGAGGCGGAGGATGTCTCCCCCTTGGGCGCAGGCTCCGTTTCGATCAACGGCGTGGCCAAAGTCATTTGCAAAGGCCCTTCACCCAACAACAGGCCCAGGCCCGATTGTGCCGCCAGAAGCTGGCGTTGGGCTTCGGCTTTCTGGGCCTCCACTTGCGCCATGGCCGCCACCAGGCGCAGACGCTCGGAATCCAGCATGAGGCCTTCCTTCACGCGGGCTTCCACGAATGTTTGCAGGCCCTGCATCCAGAGCCGCGTATCCTCGGCCCAGCGCAGCGCCTGATCCGCCACTTGGATGCCGAAGTAGGCCTGCACCGTGGCCAGGGCGGCTTCCTGCTGGCGGCGCTCCTGGGAGGCTTCTTCCGCCTCGGCCATCAGACGCCCCGCACGCTCGGCGGCCTGGAGACGGCCGCCCGCGTAGAGTGGCTGCTGAACTACCGCCGAGGCGCCCAGGCCCGCGATGCCGTCGGGATGGTTCAAGCGATCCGGCGCGAAATCCACAGGGCCGATGCGCGCCTGGTTGAGCCGGAGCCCGAAGGCCATCATGGGCTCGTTGGTATAGACGCCCTGGGCCTGCAGGGTGACCGTGGGCAGGCGCAGGGCGCCGTAGGACTCCGCCTCGGCCCGGCGGGCCTCCACCATGGCCTGACCGGCCTTCAGGCCTTCCTGCTTGGTCCAGGTGGCGCGGATGGCTTGTTCCAGGGAGAGCCCCGGGGCGGTGGGCTCTGCCGCCACCAGCGAGAGGGCCAGGGAACCCGAAAGAAGGATGCGCATCATAGGCGTTCTCCAAACAACTAAATAATCAAAAAAGAATACAGACGTCGAAAAAAACAGAACTACTTCCGGCCCTTCAAGGCTTTGTACGAAGCATGGGCCTGGTCGCTGACGTGGCCGCAGACCAGATCGCAGAGATCGCCCACCAGGGGCATCACGGGCGAAAAATACACGCTGTTGCCTTCAGGGGCGCGAATGACGAGACCCGTGCGCGTCAGGCAGCCCAGGTGCTTGCTGGCGTTGGCCTGGGAAAGCCCTGCCTTTTCGGCCACGGCGCCCTGGTTCATGGGTTCGCCTTCTTCCAGCAGCACCCGCAGGATCTTGAGACGCGAAGCATCGCCCAGCGCACCAAAGAGCACGCTCACTTCCTCGATCATCGCGTCATTGCGCAGCAAAGCATTCACGAAAACTCCACAACCGAACGGTAATATTCCTATTCGGTTTTGTCAACATCAAAAAAACCTCGACCCGGTAAACTTTTCTCATGCCGACCCTTCTTGAACGCGCCCAGGCCATTCGACTCGTCTGCACCGATGTGGACGGCGTGCTGACCCAGGGGCATCTGCATTTCGCGGCGGATGGCACCCATACCAAGGCCTTTCATGTGCGCGATGGCGCGGCCACGGTCTATCTCAAACGGTGCGGCATTCCCGTGGCATTCATCTCCGGCCTGGATAGCCCCTCCACCTGGGCCCGGGCCAAGCATCTGGGCGTGGAGGATTGCTTTGCGGGGCACCTGGTGAAAGGCCCCGTCCTCGACCAGCTTTGCGCCAAATACGGCCTGGAGCCTCATCAGGTGGCCCACATCGGCGACGATCTGCCCGATCTGCCCCTGCTGCGCCGCGTGGGCCTCGCCTGCTGCCCCGCCGACGCCGTGGACGAAGTGAAAGCCCATTGCCATCTCCAGGTCAACGTCAATGGCGGCCAAGGCGTGCTGCGCGTCGTCGCCGAAACCATCCTCAAGGCCCAGGGCCTTTGGGACGGAGTGGTGGAAGAGTACTGATGATTGTCGAAACATCATGACGACACCCTTCCACAGTGCCTATTGGGCCCACCAGCTCACTTTGCGGTCCGCCTCGGACAGCATGGAAAACCTGTCGAAGTCGTTCAGTGGCGCCAAGGTGGACCTGAACCCCCACCAGGTGGACGCGGCGCTCTTCGCGTTCCGGTCCCCGCTGTCCAAGGGCGTGATCCTGGCGGATGAGGTCGGTCTCGGAAAAACCATCGAAGCTGGGTTGGTCATCAGTCAGAAATGGGCGGAACGCAAGCGCCTGATCCTGTTGGTGCTGCCGGCGACGCTGCGCAGCCAGTGGCAGGCCGAGCTGGAGGAAAAGTTCTTCCTGCCCGCCGTGGTGCTGGGGCTGCTG
>JAJTBC010000086.1 GCA_021287085.1 Bacillota bacterium
GGAGAGCCTTTTCCGCCAGGCACACGGGTGACGTGGCGCTCGGAGCGAGGGCGCCTCCATCTGTATTCGGGCATCGTGGAGGCCTTCTGGCGCCAGGGCGACGAATCGTGTCCCAGCCACTACCAGGTGCGGCGCGGCGACACCTACCGGGTGCGAGTGGATACCATGGATGGGGAACCCCTGGAGCGCCCCCGCTTCAAATATCCGTGGGCGGTCAAGGTCATCGAAACGCGCAACTCGTAACTGGGAGAGAGCATGGATCGCACTATCTGGGCAGGAGTGGGTATCGGCCTGGCGGCAGGGCTCGTCATCGGATTCTTCGCGGGCAAGGGCATGGGCTCCGGCGCGCCGCCCATGCTGCCTGCGCCGCCGCCTTCGGATCAGCAGCCCATGTCTCCGGCCTTGGCCCTTCAGCGCCGCATCTTCGACAACCGTCAGGTGGTGGAACGGGAGCCCAAGAACCTTCAGGCCTGGATCGCCCTGGGCCACGATTACTTCGACACTCACCAGCCTCAGTTGGCCATCGACGCCTACGCCAAGGCCCTGGAACTGGAGCCCAACAACTCCGACGTGCTCACGGATCAAGGCGTGATGTACCGGGAGTTGGGGAACTTCGACAAGGCGGTGGCCAACTTCAAGAAGGCGGGCACGCTGAACCCCAAGCATGTGCAGAGCGCCTTCAATCTCGGCGTGGTGTACGCCAACGATCTCAAGGACAAAGCCAAAGCCATCGAGGCCTGGAAGCGCGTCATCGCCATCGACCCCATGGGCCCGCAGGCGGAAGCCAGCCGCAAGGGCATTGAAGAACTGAACCAGAAATAGAACGCGGAGACGATCCGATGGACGCGAGCAAAACGAGCGAACGGCTCCAGAAGCTGAGGGCGGAAGCCCGCCTGGGCGGGGGGCAGGAACGTATCGACGCCCAGCACGCCAAGGGCAAGATGACGGCGCGAGAGCGCCTCGATGTGCTGCTGGACAAGGGTAGTTTCAGGGAACTGGATGCCTTCGTCACCCATCGCACGTCGGACTTCGGCATGGACAAGAAGAAGTTCCTGGGCGATAGCGTGGTGACAGGCTGGGGCCAGATCGAAGGCCGTCCCGTGTACGTCTTTAGCCAGGATTTCACGGTATTCGGCGGCTCCCTGGGCGAAGTGCACGCCGAGAAAATCTGCAAGGTCATGGATCTGGCCGTGAAGAACGGCGTGCCGCTCATCGGCCTCAATGATAGTGGCGGCGCGCGCATCCAGGAAGGCGTGGTGAGCCTTGGCGCCTACGCGGACATCTTCCTGCGCAACACCCTGGCATCGGGCGTGGTGCCCCAGATCAGCGCCATCCTCGGCCCCTGCGCCGGGGGCGCGGTGTACAGCCCCGCCCTCACCGATTTCATCGTGATGGTGAAGAAGACCAGCCACATGTTCATCACCGGCCCCGACGTGGTGAAGACCGTGACCCACGAGGACGTGAGCATGGACGAACTGGGCGGCGCAGCCATCCACGCTGGCACCAGCGGCGTGGCGCATCTGGCCTGCGAGGACGAACAGGATGCCCTGGAGCAGATCCGCACGCTGTTCTCCTATCTCCCTTCCAACAACAAGGAGGATGCGCCTTTCCAGGACACCGGCGATGATCCCAATCGCCGGGAGGCCTCCCTGGATGCGCTGGTGCCCAGCGATCCCCGCAAAGCCTACGACATGCACGAAGTCATCACCAAGGTGGTGGACAACGGCGAGTTCTTCGAGATCCACGGCGCCTACGCGGGCAACATCCTGGTGGGCTTCGCACGGCTGGGCGGCCAGGTGGTGGGCATCGTCGCGAACCAGCCCCTGGTGCTGGCCGGCGTGCTGGATATCAAGGCCAGCGTGAAGGGCGCGCGGTTCGTGCGTTTCTGCGACGCCTTCAACATTCCCATCGTCACCTTCGAGGATGTGCCCGGCTTCATGCCCGGGGTGCACCAGGAGCACGACGGCATCATCCTCCACGGCGCGAAACTGCTCTACGCCTACTGCGAAGCCACGGTGCCCAAGCTCACGGTCATCACGCGCAAGGCCTACGGCGGCGCCTACGACGTGATGAGCAGCAAGCACATTCGCGGCGACTACAACGTGGCGTGGCCCACCGCCGAAATCGCGGTGATGGGGCCTGATGGCGCCGTGAACATCATCTTCCGCAAGGAAATCCAGGAGGCCGCCGATCCCGCCGCCAAGCGTGCGGAGTTAATCGAGACCTACAAGGAGAAGTTCGCCAATCCCTTCGTGGCCGCAGGCCGAGGCTACCTCGACGACGTGATCGATCCCTCGGAAACCCGTCCGCGCCTCATCGAAGCGCTCAAGCTCTGCCAGAACAAGCGGGACAGCAATCCGCCGCGCAAGCATTCCACCATGCCCCTCTAAGCCCTTCGAGCCTTTCCGACCTTCCACGAGGTTCCCATGTCCCGAAAAACCTCCGTCGCCGAACTGAAGAAGCTCATCTCCGATATTCCGTACAGCCACCTTGAGCTGGGCGC
>JAJTBC010000177.1 GCA_021287085.1 Bacillota bacterium
GGAGGGATTCTGGCGGGAGCTGGCGCCCTACCTGGATCCCCGCAACATGCCCTTTAGCGAGGCGAGGCGCGTGCTCGGGCCGCTGCTCGCGGATCCGGCCGTGGGCAAGGTGGGGCAGAACCTGAAGTACGACCTCATCGTGCTGGGCCGCCACGGGTTTGAAGTGAAGGGGCTAGCGGAGGATTCCATGGTGCAGAGCTTCCTGGTGGAGCCGGGCCTGCGCCACAACCTGGATGATCTCAGCGCCCGTCATCTCGATGTGCGTCCCATTCCTTTCGAGAGCGTGGTGGGCAAAGGCAAAGCACAAAAACGCTTCGACGAAGCGGGTTTCGAGGAGGCGGTGCAGTACGCCGCCGAGGATGCCGATCTGGCGCTGCAACTCACGCAAAAACTCGGGGCGAAGCTGGCGCAGGATGGGGCGCTGGAGTGCCTGTACCGGGAAGTGGATCTGCCTCTGGTCGAAGTCTTGGCGGCCATGGAGCGGGTGGGCGTCAGGCTCGATCTCGACGAATTGGCGCGGCTTTCCGCCCAGATGGGAAGCGACCGAGCCAAGGCCGAAGCCCGGGTGCTGGAGCTGGCGGGCGAGCCCTTCAACCTCAACAGCCCGGCGCAGTTGGGCCGCATCCTATTCGAAAAGCTGGGCTACACCCCGGTGAAGTACACGGGCAAGACCAAGGTGCCTTCCACCGACGAAGAAGTGCTGGGTGAGTTGGCCGACAAAGCCGACGCCGAAATTGCGCGGGAGCTGCTGCGGCACCGCGAGCTGGCGAAGCTGCTGGGCACCTACGTGGAGGCGTTGCCGGGCATGGTGAATCCCCTCACGGGAAGGGTCCACACCAAGCTGCACCAAGCGGCGGTGGCCTCGGGACGGCTGGCCTCCAGCGACCCCAATCTCCAGAACATTCCCGTGCGAACGCCCGAAGGTCGTTCCATTCGCGGCGCCTTCGTGCCCGAACCGGGATGGATGCTGCTGGATGCGGATTACAGCCAGATCGAGCTGCGCGTGGTGGCAGCCTTGGCCCAGGATCCTGTGCTGCTGGGCGCCTTCGAGAAAGGCGAAGACATTCATCGCCGCACGGCTTCCGAAGTGATGAACGTGGCCATGGAGGATGTCACGGCCGATCAGCGCAGCGCCGCCAAGACTGTGAATTTCGGCCTGCTCTATGGCCAGGGCGCCTTTGCGTTGGCCGCCCAGTTGGGCATCGGACAGCGCGAAGCCAAGGCCTTTATTGAACGCTATTTCGAGCGCATGCCCGCAGTGGCGGCCTGGATCGACGCTGTGAAGGCGCAAGCCTTGAAGGAAGGTCGCGTGCGCACCGCCTGGGGCCGCGTGCGCGTCATTCCCGAATTGGAAAGCGCCAACAAGCAGCTTCAGGCCCAGGGCTTGCGCGTGGCCGTAAACACCGTGGTGCAGGGCACCGCTGCGGATCTCATGCGTCGCGCCATGGTGCGCCTGCATCGTGCCTTGAAGCGTGAAAAGCTGCGCGCGCGCCTGCTCCTGCAGGTTCATGACGAACTGCTGGTGGAAGCGCCGCCGGAGGAAGTGGCAGCAGCGTCTTCGCTGCTGCGCCAGGCCATGGAAGGCGCCGACGATCTAGGGGCTTTGGGCGTCAAACTGGCCGCCGAAGTGAGAGCGGGCGCCACCTGGCTGGCGGCCAAGTAGCGACCGCGCGCGGCGCAGGCCGCCCTTAACAATTCTTAACATCCGATTCCGAAATCATGGGTTCAGAATGGAAAGGCCCCTTTGGGAGTTTCCATGTCGCGTCGCTCGGCCCTCACCCTCCTTCTCGCTTCCGGTGCGCTGCTGGCTCGGCCTGTCAGCGAAAGCCAGATCCACCAGGCCGCTCGCGCTTGGCTGGCCCGCAATGGCGCGCCCCTTCAGGCGACCCTCGGCAGGGATGTCCTTGAAGTTCGTACGCACCGGGATGAAGCGGGTCGCGCCCGCTTTCACGAAGTGCGACTCTCGCCCGGTGGTTTCCTCATCATGAGTTCTGACGATCGCGTGGAGCCCGTCATTGCCTTCGCCGAAGGCGAGGCGTTGGATACGAGCTCTGAGAGCCATCTCTACCTGTTGCTGAAGCGGGATCCTCGGCTTCAACCCGAGGCCCTCTCCGCGAAGGATCCCCAGGATCTCAAGCTGGCCACGCCCAATCCGTGGAAGGCGCTGGTGGAAGATCAGGTGCTCATGGCCAGCCGCAGCTCGGTCACGGACGTGCGCGTGGCTCCCCTGGTCAAGAGCAAATGGAACCAGAGCACCGTATCCGGTTACTACGTTTACAACTACTTCACACCGAATCACTACGTGTGCGGATGCGTGGCCACCGCCATGGCTCAGCTCATGCGCTTCCACTCGTATCCCACGACCGGAATCGGAGTCAAAACCTTCAACGTCACCGTGGACAAGGCTTCTCAAACACTTAACACCCGAGGTGGCGATGGCTCGGGCGGGGCCTACAACTGGAGCCTGATGCCTCTGGTGCCCAACAGCTCCACCACGGATGCGGAACGCCAGATGATCGGTGCCCTGTGCGTGGACGCAGGTGCTGCCGTGAACATGCAGTACGCCTCCGATGGTTCAGGGGCCTACATGAACACTGCGGCCACTGCCTTGCGTACCACGTTCAAATATTCCAACGCCATCTTCGGCTACAACGGTGGCGAACTGACCGGGCGGGGACTGGTCGAGATGGTGAATCCCAATCTCGATGCAGGCTTGCCTGTGTTGTTCGGCATTTCCGGGGACGGTGGCCATGCCATCGTGTGCGATGGCTACGGCTATGAAGCTGGGGTGCTTTACCATCATCTGAACATGGGCTGGGGCGGCGGCAGCGATGCCTGGTACACCCTTCCAGCCATTGGTACGACCTACCATTTCAACGAAGTGGACGAGTGCGTCTACAACGTGTTCCAGAACGGGCAGGGGGAGATTCTCAGCGGTCGCGTGACCGATGGGGCCAACCCCATGGAGGGGGTCAGCGTCACCAATGGCACCGTGGTCGGCACCACCAACGCCCAGGGCATCTTCGCCCTCAAGGGCATCACTCCGGGAACGCAGACCCTCACCTTCACCAAGGCCGGCTCGGAGCTTCCCTCGGCCATGCGCCTGGTGGGCACTTCCTCCAACGGTCCCACGGTGGGAAATGTGTGGGGTGTCGATGTGAACCCCACCATGACCGTCCCCGTGGTGCAGCTTCCGCCCCAAAGTCAGGAAGTGAAACTGGGCGGATCGGTCTCCTTCCTCACGGGCGTGGCCGGATCAGGACCGCTTCACCTCCAGTGGGAGAAGAATGGCCAGCCCGTAGGCACTGCGGATTCGTTGTCCTACACCCTGGCCAACACCGTCATGGCTGACGACCAGGCCCAGATCGCCGTGAAGGTTACAGGCAGCAGGGGCACGACCACCTCTCCGGCCGCTACGGTGAGCGTGGTCAGGCTCTTCAACGGCCACTTCGAACTAGGCAACAAAGGATGGACTCTCTACAACAACGGCGTCGTCTTGGGCCCCAATGGTTACCCCGAAGTGAACCCTCATGGGGGCAGCAATTGGCTTTGCATCGGCGACTGGTCCCAGCCTACCAATGACTACGCCACCCAGGACATCGAACTCCCGGCCGCAGGCACCGCCAGCCTCAGCTTCTGGGTGGGGGTCGGCAATCGCGCGGCCACACCCAGCACCCAGACCAACGTATTCAAGGTGAAGATCCTCGACACCAACAACCAGGTGCTGCGAGAGCTTCAGAGCCTCAGCAACCTGGACGCCTCCGTGGATGCCAACAGCAAGGTGATCTGGAAACAATACGGTTCCTTCAGCCTCAATGACTGGCTCGGTCGCACCGTACGGCTGCGCATCGAGTCCACCCAGCCCGGCGGCAAGGACACAGGCACTTTCTTCGCGGTGGATGACGTGGTTCTCACTACGTCCGCTCCGGTCAACATTGCGCTGGCGCTGAACCAGGGAGCCGTAACGGCCTTGCCGGGTGCCTCCGTCACCTATACGGTGTCCGGCGATGGAGGAGGAGGCGTCAACTGGACCGTGAGCAGCCCAGCCACCCTCGCGTCCAACGGGCTGAGCGCCACCGTGGGCGTGCCTTCGACCGCGCCCTTGAACACCACGATTTACACGCTGACCGCCACGAGCAAGTTGGATGGCACCAAGAGCATTTCCGCCGACATCACCACCAAGGCCATGGACCTCGACCGGGACGGAAAGATCGACGCCTTCGATCTGCTCACGCTTCTGGGTCAATGGGGACAATCTTCCAACAGTCCTTCGAACCTGAAGGGCAGCGGCAACGTCGATGACACCGATCTGGCGGCGCTGCTCAGCAAGCTCTGACCCCCAGGCAGATCCGAGCGAAGCCCCGAAAACACCTTGACGACCCGGAGAACCCCTCCGAAAGCGTCAGGGTGTTTCGGTTCGATGGTGTTGTCCACTCTGCCACTTTCGGCGCGGAGTAAGGGTCGCCGTGGTGCAAAAGCGCCCATCCGTGGACACTGGAGAGGGGAGGTCGGTCCATGAAGATCCTGTTGGTGGGTTCGGGGGGGCGAGAACACGCGCTGGCGCTGAAGTTGAAAGCGGCGCAGCCTTCGCCGGAACTGTATTTTGCGCCGGGCAGCGACGCCATGGGAGAGTTGGGAGAATGCCTGCCCATGGGCGGCGAGGCCGTTGACGAGGTGACGGCCTGGTGCGTGGATCATCGCCCAGATCTGGTGGTCGTCGGGCCGGAAGCCCCGCTGGTGGCGGGCTTGGGAGACGCGCTGCGCGCCCAGGGCATCGCGGTGTTCGGCCATGGCGCCGCCACGGCGCGGCTCGAAGGTTCCAAGGCCTTTGCAAAGGCGTTCATGGTGCGCCACGGCATTCCCTGCGCCGCCAGCGAGACCTTCACGGATCTTCAGGCGGCGGAAAAGGCCATCCAGACGTGGTCCCATGGCTTTCCCATCGTCCTGAAGGCCGATGGATTGGCGGCGGGCAAGGGCGTAGTGCTGGCCTCCAGTCGCGAAGAAGCTCTGGACACCCTGCGAGCCTTCATGGGAGGCCAGTTCGGCGAAGCTTCGCGCACGGTGGTGCTGGAAGCGCCTCTGGTGGGCATGGAGCTTTCGCTCCATGTGTTGGTGGATGTGGACCAAGAGCACGGCCGCTACGCCATGCTGCCTCCTTGCCAGGATCACAAGCGCATCTTCGAAGAGGATCGCGGTCCCAACACGGGCGGCATGGGCGCCTTTGGTCCCATTCCGTTCCTGCGGCCTCAGGATTTGGAGCGACTTCGCGTAGATCTCGTGGAGCCTACGGTGCGCGGGTGCCAACAGGATGGCCTCGTGGCGCGGGGCGTGTTCTTCCTGGGCGTGATGTGGACCGCCCAAGGCCCGAAACTGCTGGAATACAACGTGCGCTTCGGGGATCCCGAAACCCAGGTGTTGATGCAACTGTTGGACGAGGATCTGCCTCGCTTGCTGCTGGAGGTGGCCACGGGCCGTCTGGATCGCGCCACCCTCCGCTTGCGGGAAGGCTGCGCGGTGACCACGGTGTTGGCAGCCGAGGGCTACCCCGAAACCGCCAAGAAGGGCGTGCCCATTTTCCTGGGCGGTCCAGACGTGCTGGTGATCCATGCAGGCACTCGGCGAGAGGGCGATCAATGGGTCACGAACGGCGGTCGGGTGTTGAACCTCGTGGCCATGGGCGACACGCTGGAGAACGCCCGGGCGCGCATCGCCCGCAACCTGGATCACGTTTCCTGGCCAGGTCGGCAGGTGCGCCGCGACATCGGCCTCAAGGCCCTGCGCCACGCCCAGGCGGGGAAGGGCGTCCAAGATCCCTGGACATGAAACAGGCGGCCTATTCCAGGCCGCCTGATCCAGCTCGGGAGGTATCAGCCCTACGTGAGGGCTGCGATGGCCTCACCCCTCTTGTTCCGCCAGCCAGCGTTCCGCGTCGATGGCCGCCATGCAGCCGCTGCCCGCGGCGGTGATGGCCTGGCGATAGGTGTGATCCTGCACGTCGCCGCAGGCGAAGACGCCGGGAATGGAGGTGCGGCTGCTGCCCTTTTCCACCACCAGGTAGCCGCTTTCGTCGGTGGCCAGTTGCCCGGCGAACAGCTCGGTATTGGGCTTGTGACCAATGGCCACGAACAGGCCTTCCACCGGCAGTTCCGAGAGAGAGCCGTTCACTGTGTCCTTGAGCTTGAGGGCGCGGATCTTTTCCAGCTTGTCGCCCATGGGGGTTTCCACCTCGGCGGTGAGGATGTCCTCCACGATCTTGTTCCAGTGGAAGGCGATCTTCTCGTTCTTGAGGGCGCGCTCCTGCATGGCCTTGGAGGCGCGCAACTGATCCCGTCGGTGGATGAGGTTCACCTTGGAGGCGAACTTGGTGAGGTACATGGCTTCTTCCAGCGCCGTATCGCCGCCGCCCACGATGGCGATCTCCTTGCCTCGGAAGAAGAAGCCGTCACAGGTGGCGCAGGCGGAAACACCACCGCCGCTGCGGGAAAGGCGTTCATCCTTCCCAAGCCCCATCCACTTGGCGGAAGCGCCCGTGGCGATGATGAGGGCATCGGCGGTGTAGGAACCATCATCCGTGGTGACCACAAAGGGCCGCTGACCCAGATCCACGGCGGTGACGGTCTCACTTCGGATTTCCGTGCCAAAGCGCAGCGTCTGCTGCCGCATCTCCTCCATCAGTTCGGGCCCCATCACCCCTGCCTTGAAGCCCGGAAAGTTCTCCACTTCGGTGGTGATGGTGAGCTGCCCGCCGGGCTGGGCGCCTTCGAAGACCAGCGGAGACAGGTTGGCGCGGGAGGTGTAGATGGCGGCGGTGTAGCCTGCGGGGCCGGTGCCGATGATGATGACGGAGTGATGGGAAGGTGCCATGGAATGCCTTTCGTAGAACAAGACCAGATCCAGTGTAGCCGCCAAGGTCGCCTTCAGGGCGTGGACAGGTGCCTCCCTGGGGCCGCAAAGTCCCTTGTTGGGATACACTGAAACCCAGCACTGGCGAGGCTTGATGCATTCTTCCCTATTCGTTTCGCACACTCCATGAGCGCCCCCCGCTGGCAGCTTCGTCGCGACTATCTTCCGGGACAGGCGCCCTGGAAATCGCTCCAGATGGCCTTCGGGCTTTCGGCGCAGGCCGCGAAGCTGGCGTGGTCGAGGGGCGAAGACACGGAAGAATCCCTTGCCTGGCGACTGCGGCCGGAATGGAATCGCACCTTCGACCCTTACCTTTTGACGGGCATGGATCGTGCGGTGGCGCGCATTCGCCAGGCCATCCGCGACGGCGAGCGCATCGTGATCTACGGCGACTACGACGTGGATGGCGTCACGGCCACGGCGCTCCTGGTGCGAGTGCTGGAGAAGCTGGGCGTTCAGGCGGAGTACTTCATCCCCAACCGCTTCAACGATGGCTACGGCCTGCACGGCGACTGCATTCGAGAGCTTGGCGAAAAAGGTCCGGGGCTTTTCATTTCCGTGGATTGCGGGGTGCGCTCCGTGGAGGAAGTGAAGCTCAGTGGCGAGCTTGGCATTCAGTGGATCATCACCGATCACCATGCGCTGGGAGCAGAGTTGCCCGAAGCCGAGGCCGTACTGCACCCGGCGCTGGGCGATGCTCCCAACGCGGCCTTAGCGGGCGTGGGCGTCGCCTTCAAGCTGGCCCAAGCCCTCCTCGACGCTGTGCCCAATCCCAAGCCCTCGGATCAGCCCTTCCTCGACGGGCTATTGAAGCTGGTGGCGCTGGGCACCATCGCCGATGTGGCCTCGCTGACCGGCGAAAACGCGCTGTTGGTGAAGCGCGGGCTGCAAGCCATGGGCGGCGGCAACGGGCCGGGACTCTCCGAACTGCTCAAGGCCGCGCGCATCGAAGGCATTCCCAGGGCACTGGAGATTGGATTCGGCGTGGCGCCGCGCCTCAATGCCGTGGGGCGCATGGGCGGCGCGGAAGCCGCCGTGCGGCTGCTCTTGACGCGGGATCCGCAGGAAGCCAAGGCCCTGGCAGCCGAAGTCGAGCGTCTCAATGCCGAGCGCAAAGCCGTGCAGGAAGCGCTGCTGCGCGAGCTTCCGCCTCCTGATGGCGCTGCCTTCGATCTGGCCCTTCAGGAGAACGCCCATAAAGGCGTGCTGGGCATCGTGGCCGCGCATCGGATGCGCGAAACGGATCGCCCAACGGGCGTGGGTACCGTGGTGGATGGGGTAGCCCACTGTTCCCTGCGCGCGCCTGATGGCTACGACCTCACCGAATTGCTGACCCTGGCCCAGCCCTTCCTGCGGTCAGGCGGCGGGCATCGGTTTGCGGCAGGGATGACTTTCGATGCCGCCCGAACGCCCTTCGTGCGCCAGGCGTTGATCCAGGGCGCCAAGGGGCAAGCGGCTCATCGACAAACGGTTCCCCTTTGGATCGACGGAACCGTGGAGGATCTGCCTTCGCCGGAGGAACTCCTGGCCTTGGAACCCTTCGGCAAGGATTTCGCACCCGTGGCCCTGCGGCTGGAAGGCCGCCTGGAAAGTGCCCCCGTGATCTTCGGACAAGGACACGGCAAACTGCGCTTGAGCGGCTGCCCCGGCGAAATCGTATGGTTCAATGGCGCAGACACCCTACAGTCGCTGCCGCTCGGAGCCATGGTGAACCTTCTGGCCTCCCCCATCGACCACCCCCGCTGGGGCCGCTCCTGGCGGCTGGAAGCCCTGCTGGAGCCCCGGTCATGAGGCTTCGCACCTTTCTCAGCACGCACAGCTTCCTGTGGAAGGTGGCAGGCTTGGCGGCGCTGAGCGCGGTGATCGGGCTCAGCGCCTTGTTCGCCGTGCTGGGGCCGAAGCCCTTGGCGCCCAAGGCCAGGGTGGACGTATTCAAAGGCTATGGCGCGGCCCAGGGCACCTTCACCGAGCAGCTTGGGGAAGGGCGGGTTTTCGCGCTGGAACACCAAAGCATGACGGGTGATATGGAAAACCTGCAATTGCAGGGCGTGCAGGCCCGGCTGGAGGAACGAGACGCTTTCTGGCGGCTGGTTTCCCCTGCGGGCCATCGCTCCGCAGGAGCATGGACGCTCCAAGGTCCCATGGGCATTGAAGCCTACGCCCCGGATCACAACACCCGCCTCGGGCAAGGCCACATTCCCGGCCAAGGGCCTGCCTTGCGGTGGGAAAAGGGCGTCTGGACCGGGCTTTCGCCCCTCTCCTGGCGCGACCTGCAGGGCCAAGGAAGAGGTCTTTGGGTGCTGCCTGCAGGCTGGCACCGGGAGGCCGATGGTCGTTTCGTCGTGGCCCAAGGGCCCGTGACCTGGGAGGCCACGACGCCCGGCACGCTGCGACGGATGCAGGCCCAGCGTTTATGGCTGACGTTGGGTTTCCAGCAAGGGCATCTTGAGGACGTGCAGGCCCAGGTGGTGGGCGGCGGAATCCAGGCGGGGCGGGTGGAGGTGGAACCCCAGACCCTGAGCTGGTTCGCGCCCGTTCGTTTCCAGCGGGACGATGGCTGGCAAGGCAGCGCCGAAAGCGGCTCCGCCCCTCGACCGACCGAAACCCAGGCCCTGGATCGCATGGAGATGAAGGCTTTCGACGCTCGACGATCCATCCCGCAAGGCCAGGAATGGCTGCAGGCCGAGGGCGTGCGCTGGACGGAGGCCGGGTTGAGGCTGGAAGGCCACGTGAAGTGGGAGCAGCCCCTGGACGGGGCCGCCCTGACCCTGAAGGCCCCCAGAGTGCTCATTCGGGAGGGGCAGGGCACGGATCTTCCCGACGATCTGCCTCTGGGCGAGGCGCGGGCCGAAGGCACGCCAGTGTTGACCTGGGGCAATCGCAGCCTCAGCAGCTCCCGCATGCAGGTGAGGCGCGCCGACCGTATCTGGCGTCTGGACGGCACTGTGTACGGGAAGGGCGATCAGGGAACATTCCAGGCGGGGCCGGGCCAGGGATCACCCAAGCGATGGGAGTTCCGAGGTCCCATCATCGCAACGGTGCTGAACGGAGGCACCCTGCGCGGAGATCGACTGCTATGGGAAGCCGATGCCTGGACCATCACGGGGCGTCTGGCTACCTGGACCCGCTTGCGCGAGCGGCTCTCCGGCGCCCGCATCGTGCGCAAGGGCGACCGCATTTCCTTCCCGGATGGCATCGCCGGGGCCTTGGCGGCCATGGATGGAGATTTCAAAGTGCGGGCCGACCGGGCGGAATACCAGGGCGACGAAGTGCGGCTGGAAGGTCGGGTCGAAGTGATTGCGGAAGAGCGGGGCGGAGGCTGGCGCTTGCGCGCAGACCGCATCTCGGTAAGGCTGGGCCAGGGGAGGACCGTGAAGCAGATCAGCGCCAATGGAGCCGTCACGTTGCATGGCCGCCTGGGAGAAGGCCGGGGAGAATCCCTGGACATGGATCTGAACCCAGCAGCGCCCAAGGTTCAGTGGCAGGGCCGAGTGAAAGGTCTCGCGGAGGTGGCGCTATGAACGCGGCTCCAGAGGATCTCAAGCTCGAAGCCAAGGACCTCTTCAAATCCTACGGCGACCGCAGCATCGTGCGCGGCGTGTCGCTGGAAGTTCGCCCTGGCGAAGTGGTGGGGCTCCTTGGACCCAACGGCGCGGGCAAGACCACCACGTTCTACATGGTGGTGGGCGTCGAGGCCCCCGATTCGGGGCGCATCTACTGGTGGGATCGGGATGTCACGGATATGCCCATGCACCGCCGCGCCCGCAAAGGCATTGGCTACCTCCCTCAGGAAGCCAGCATTTTCCGGGGCCTCACGGTGTGGGAAAACCTCATGGCCCTCGGCGAGCTGCAGCCGTTGTCGAAAGCCGAACAGCGGGAACGCTGCGAAAAGCTGCTGGAGGAGTTCCGCCTCCACAAGGTGCGCGACACCCTGGGCATGAGCCTGTCGGGCGGCGAACGACGACGCTGCGAGATGGCCCGCGCCCTCGTGACCAGCCCTCGTATCATGCTGCTGGACGAGCCCTTCGCCGGGGTCGATCCCAAATCCGTCATGGAAATCCAAGGGCTCATCGACGACCTCAAATCCAGGGGCATCGGCGTACTCATCACCGATCACAACGTGCGGGAAACGCTGCAGATCGCCGACCGGGCCTATATCCTGGCCGACGGCATGATCATGAAGCACGGGTTGCCCCAGGAAATCGCCGAGGATCCCGATATCCGTCGGGTGTACCTGGGCGATCGGTTTAGACTGGACTAAACCATGGCGAACCTCGGACCCCAACTCTCTCACCGCCTCACCCAGAGCCAGACCCTGGCCCTCACTCCGGCCATGCAGCTGAAGCTGAAGCTCTGGCAGATGAACCTGCTGGAACTGAGCCAGAGCATCGAACAGGCCTTGGCCGAAAACCCGCTACTGGAGCTGGTGGAAGAAGGAGACGAAGCCCCTACGCTGGAAGCCATCGAGGAGGGCCACGATTCCGAAGTGTCCGAGGACACCCCGCCGGAAACCGGCGATACCGTGGACCTGGGCCCGCTGCCCGACAGCGAAGAAATGAATCCCGATTCAAATCTGGAAGCCTTCACCGAAGAAGGCGTGTCCCAGGTCATGGAAACGGACATGGGCGCCGAGAACTCCTGGGATGGCGAAGTGCCGCGCACCAGCAGCCTTTCCGACGATGAACGCTCCAGTTGGGAAGAGCGCCTCACCAGCACGGAAACCCTTCAGGAACATCTGCTTTCCCAGCTCTACCAGACCCTCGAAAGCGAAGACCCGCGCACGCCGGAACTGGAACGCCTCATCGATCGGGTGGATCCCAAGGGCTTCCTGCGCCTCGATCCCGATCAGGCCCAGGAAACCACCCTCGAAGCTCTGGCCACCGAGCTGGAGCTGACCCCGGAGCGGCTGGCGGAACTGGTGGAGATTCTCCAGGAATTCGACCCATCGGGCGTGGGCTGTTTCACGGTGAAGGAGAGCCTGCTGCTGCAACTGCGCCACGCGGGAGCGGAGCCGGACGATCTGGCCGTGAAGATCATCCAGACCCATTCCGATCTGCTCAGTCAGCGGGATAACGCCAAACTGCGCCGGGCCTTGGGCTGCTCTGAAGAGGATCTGGCAGAAGCCCTCAGTGTGCTGCGGCACCTGCACCCAGCCCCGGGTCGGGCCTTCGATCCCGAAGGGGAACGCGTGATCAAACCCGATGTGGTGGTGCTCAAGGGCGAGGACGACCAGTGGCGCATCTACCTCAACGATGAAGGCTTGCCACGTCTGAAAGTGAATGGCGACTACAAAGCCTTTCTGGCCCGGGCCGAAGCCAAGGCCGACAAGGAGTTCATCCGCGAGAACTACCGCAACGCGCGGGATTTCATCCGGGGCGTGGAGGACCGCAACCGCACGGTGCTGCGCGTGGCACGCGCCATTGCCGAACTTCAGCAGGATTTCCTGGAGCAAGGTGTGGAAGGCTTGCGCCCGCTGGTGCTGCGGGATGTGGCCGAGGCCACGGGGTTCCACGAATCCACCATTTCTCGCGTGGTGAAATCCAAGACCATCCACACGCCCCAGGGCCTTTTCGACCTCAACTACTTCTTCAGCGCCTCCCTGGGCTCTTCCAGCGGCGATGACGTGTCCGCCACGGTGGTCAAACACAAGCTCAAGGCCCTGATCCAGGCCGAAAATCCCGCCAAGCCTTTCAGTGATGAGACCCTGGCCCAGTTGATGGCCAGGGATGGCATTACCGTGGCGCGGCGCACCGTGAACAAGTACCGCGAAGAATTGAAGATTCCTCCAGCTTCCCGGCGTCGCCGCCGATAAGCATGAAACTAGTTGACGCAGTCACGCATACACGAATCAAACTGCTTTCCCCAAGGGCCATGCGGCCCTCCATCTAAAGGAGTCATGCGATGAAGGTCATGTTCACCGGCCGTCACGTGGAAATTTCAGAGGCGCTCCGCAGCTTCGCTCAGGAACGCATTCAGAAAATGACTTCGTACCTGGACGATCTCATCGACGCTCATGTGACCCTCAGCGTCGAAAAGCATCGCCACTCGGCGGAAGTTTCCCTCAAGACCCGTAGCGCTGAATTCCAGGCCGGGGCCGAAACCGATGACATGTACGCCAGCCTTTCCCAGGCCCTGGACAAGATCGAAACCCAGGCCCACAAGCACGCCGGCAAGCGCGTGGCGGCGCGCACCGGAGAAACCGTTCGCACCCCTGGGCCCGCCGCTGAAGAAGCGTAAACGAAATCCAGAAACGATACGCGGAAAGCTCATTCCGGAATGAACGCGCAAGGATATGAACTGGCGCTATTCTTAACGCCTGGAGCCTTCTGTGCCTGATCCCACCCATCTCTACGCCCCCAAGACCTGCACCGAACCTACCCAGACTTGCGAAAAATGCCGTCAGCCCTACACGCTGGAGCATTTCCAGCACGGGGTCGAAGGGCAGGAGCATGTCTGCCGCCGTTGCCTGCACGTCATGGGGTATCAGGTCCGGTGAGTCTTTCGGAGATTCTCGACCGGGCACTGGCGGGTCATCGACTGGAAGCGGAAGACGCTTTGCGGCTTTTCGAGGAGGCCGAACTGGGCGAACTGGCCCTGGTCGCCACCGTAGCGCGAAATCGCCATGCCGACCCCCGCAAGGTCAGTTACGTCATCGATCGCAACGTCAACTACACCGATGTGTGCAACGTCTATTGCACCTTCTGCGCCTTCTACCATCGGCCCGGCGATGCGCGGGGCTATGTGCTGACCCAGGAGCAGCTCCGGCGCAAGGCCGAAGAAACCAAGGCCGTCGGCGGCACCGGCTTCCTGCTTCAGGGCGGCGTGAATCCCGATCTCCCCTGGGACTACTACCTGAACCTGGTGCGCTTCCTCCACGAGGACATGGGCTTGTGGGTCCACGGCTTTTCGCCCGTGGAAATCCACATGATGGCCGGGCTTAACGGCCTCGGCCTGCACGAAACCCTGCGCCAGCTGCGCCAGGCGGGCCTAGGCAGCCTGCCCGGAGGCGGGGCCGAGATCCTGGTGTCGCGCATTCGCCAACGCATCGCGCCCTTGAAGGGCGGGCCGGAAACGTGGCTGGAGGTCATGGAAGCCGCCCATGAAATCGGACTGCTGACCACCGGGACCATGATGTTCGGCATCGGGGAAACCCTGGCCGAGCGCATCGAGCATTTCCGCGTGCTGCGCGAGCAGCAGGACCGCGCCTTGGCTCGAAACAACGGCGGCGGTCACACGGCCTTTGCCGCATGGCCTTTCCAGAGTGGCCATACCGTGTGGGAGGGGAAACTTCTCAAGCCCACTGATGCCGAATACCTGCGCACCATCGCCATGGCCCGCATTACTCTGGATAACTTCCCTCATATCCAGAGTTCATGGGTGACCATGGGGCGCAAAACGGGGCAACTGGCCCTGCATTACGGCTGCGATGACATGGGCAGCCTGATGCTCGAAGAAAACGTGGTCAGCGCCGCAGGTACTTGCCATTCCGTAAACCGCGACGAAATGCACCGCATGATCCGTTCCGCCGGATTCGAGCCCTGGCAACGGGACAACATCTACCAACCCGTGCCTGCCGTCGCCCAAACCTGAGATCTCCCGTTCAAGAAACAATCGGGAATCCAGAAAAGATAAAACCAATCTTTTAAACCAGTTTCTGATTTTGCCTGTAGAAATGGAAAGGCCCCCGAAGGGGCCGACCTGGTTGGGGGGGAAGGATTCGAACCCTCGAATGGCGGGATCAAAACCCGCTGCCTTACCACTTGGCGACCCCCCAAGCGCAAAGGGCAAGTTTAGCTTGCGCTAGGACTTCAGTCTAGTGCCGAGACCGCCAGGAGCGAGTGAGGCAGAGGATTCAGGGATTGGCTTTAGGCGTGAACCCGAATTCTTCCACGCTCAGCAAGTCGGGTCTGACCGTGGGACTATCCTCCGACTCCATGCGGGAGAGGGCGCGATGGCCGGTGGCGGTTTCGTAGGCCAGCAGCACCTTGCGCTCGATGTGTTCCCGCACCTCGTTGTTGAGGGGGAAGGCAATGTCCTTGTACGAACCATCCCGCTTGCGCTTGCTGGGCATGGTCACGAAATAGCCTTCTTCGCCCTCCAGCACACGAAGATCCCCCACCAGAAAGCCGTCCTCGATCACGATGGAAGCGAAGGCCCGTAGTTTGTCGTCCCCGTCGATCTTGGCGATTCGCACATCGGTGATGTTCAGCATGTCGGTCTCCCAACTCCAGTGTATGACAACGCTGAGTCGCGGCCGAATCCAGAGACTGCGATGGTAGGATAAGGCTTTGCAGCCCAGGAGTTCCGCCCATGTCAGCCACCCCGCCCGCTTCCGAACCGGATGCCACGCGATCCACCGTGGCCCGCACGCTCGAAGCCGTGCGTTCGGCCATCGAGGACCTGGAAGGCTCCTGGAACGAGGCGATCCGGAAGGATTGGACGACCCACGTGGCCGCAAGCAAGGGCAGGGTGGTGGTCTCAGGGATGGGCAAATCGGGACTCGTCGGCCAAAAAATCGCCGCGACGCTGGCCTCCACGGGCTGTCCCAGCTTCTTCATGCACCCGGCGGAAGCACTCCACGGCGACCTGGGCATGGTGACCCTCGACGACACCGTGCTGCTCCTGAGCAACAGCGGCGAGAGCGAGGAGGTCCTGAAGCTGATCCCCAGCCTCTTGCGCATGGGTATTCCCATCGGGGCCATTACCTCGCGAAAGGAGAGCCGCCTAGGACAGGCTGCTCGATGGTGTTTCACCTACCGCCTGCCAAAGGGGGAGGGTTGTCCTCTCCAGTTCGCGCCCATGGCCAGCACGACCCTTCAACTGGTTTGGGGCGATCTGTTGGCGGCCCATCACATGGTGCATACGGGCTTTTCGCTGGATCGCTATGCGCAGTTTCATCCTGCTGGAAATATTGGATCCAGATTACTGAAAACAGAAAAGATCATGCATCGAGAGTTTCCCCAGGCCGAGAGCGAAGCGCCCCTCGTGTCGCTACTGGGCCTCATGACCAAAGGACGCCTGGGCATGACGACCGTGGTGGAAGAAGGACGCTTGCGCGGGGTGGTCAGCGATGGGGATATCCGACGCGCTCTGGAGAAGGCCGAGCGGAATGGCCAGAACCCCTTGACCCTGACAGCTTCCGACATCATGACCCGCAACCCGATCACCGTTGCCCCCGACAGTCTAGCCATCGAGGCCGCCCAAACCCTGGAAGCCCGCAAGATCACCTTTCTCCTGGTGACCGAAGGGGAGATTCCTGTGGGAGTGTTGCATATCCACGACTTGCTTCAGGCCAAGGTGATTTGATGAACCTCGGCAAATTCGTGGCGACGTCGAAAATAGGTGACATAATGTACATTATCGAAAGTTAAATTCGGTGCTACGAATCTTCCCTCGCTACCTCTTGCGCCAATGGCTGGTCCCTTTCTTTGGGGCGCTTCTCCTCTATGGCGGATTGATCCTGGCCTGGGAGTTGATTCTGCTTTCGCGACAGATCTTCGAGATGGGAGCCCCCTTCCAATGGATGGTGCCCTATCTGCTCACGGTGGTGCCCGAAGTGTTGAACATGGTGCTCCCGATGGCGGCCGTGCTGGGAGGACTGCTGGGCAGCCAGCATCTTTCCGAAGGTTCGGAAACCGTCGCCGCCCAAGGCCTGGGGGTTGGGATGACGCCCTTGCTGAGATCCTGGGGTGGCTTGGCTCTTGGTATCTTGATTTTAAGTTCATTGAATTCAAATTTTTTGGTTCCAAAAATCAATCAATTTAGAAACACCATTCACGTCAAGATGACCGAGGCCGCCCAGACACGGTTCCTTCGCCCCGGAAGTGCGCCCCATTTCCCGCCCCAGAATCCCGACCATGCCCTATGGATCGACGCCAATGGTGAAATCCATTGGATGGAGGCTAG
>JAJTBC010000181.1 GCA_021287085.1 Bacillota bacterium
TTTGTCACCCGTCGCCCCCTTGAACCGGACAATCGTCATGCCATTGTCACAAGCCTTCCAATTCCACCCTGAGACAAGCCTTGAGACCCAGGCCCGGGCAGGTCAGTTCGTCACCCATCACGGCCCCGTGGCCACGCCGGCCTTCATGCCCGTGGGAACGCAGGGCACGGTAAAGGGCATCACGCCTGCGCAACTGGCGGAGATCGCGCCCCAGATGATTCTGGGCAACACCTATCATCTGGGTCTGCGGCCCGGAGACGAGTTGGTGGCGCGCCTTGGCGGGCTCCATGCCTTCATGGGCTGGTCGGGGCCGATCCTTACGGATTCCGGCGGGTTCCAGGTATTCTCGCTGTCTTCCATGCGCAAGATCACGGAAGAAGGCGTTGCTTTCCAAAGCCACCACGACGGCTCTCGGCACTTCCTCAGTCCCGAGCGCAGCATGGAGATCCAACGCAACCTGGGCTCCGATGTGGTCATGGCCCTGGATGAATGCCCGCCCGGCCGCCTGGAGCGCGGAAAACTGGAAATCTCCATGGCCCGCACCACCCGCTGGCTGAAGCGCTGCCGTGCCTTTCCCCTGGGCGACCACCAAGGCCTCTTCGCCATCAATCAGGGCGGCACCCATCTCGATCTGAGAACGCGCCATCTGGAGGAAATTCTGGAAATCGACGCCGCTACGCCTTTCCAGGGCTTCGCCGTCGGGGGCCTCAGCGTGGGCGAGCCCAAGGAAGCCATGAACGAGACCCTGGCGGCCTTCGTGGGCCAGCTGCCCGCGGATCGCCCCCGCTACCTCATGGGCGTGGGCACGCCAGAGGATCTGCTCTTCGGCATCGAGCAGGGCGTGGATCTCTTCGATTGCGTGCTGCCGACGAGGGAAGCCCGCCACGGGCGGATTTTGACTTCGCGGGGGCGCTTGAACCTCAAGAACGCCCGGCATCGGGAGAGCCAGCGCCCCTTGGACCCGGATTGCCGCTGCTACACCTGCCGCACCTTCACCCGCGCCTATCTGCACCATTTGATGAGGGTGGGCGAGATGCTGGCATCTACGCTCAACAGCATCCACAACCTGAGCTACACTGTAGGGCTCACCCAAGCCGCACGGCGCGCGCTGCTGGAAAATCGTTTTCCCGAATTCGCACGCCGCACGCGGGATCAATGGAATGAAGAGGAGCCCTGATGCACCTAGCCCTACTCCAAGCAGCCCCCGCCGGAAACCCCATGATGATGCAGTTGCTGCTCATCGGCGGCATGGGCGCGCTGTTCTACTTCCTGCTCATCCGTCCCCAGAACAAGGCCCGCAAGCAAATGCAGGAGCGCCTCTCCAAGCTCAAAGCCGGGGATGAAGTGCTGCTGGCGTCCGGCCTCTACGCCACCATCGACCGCGTGGACGACAAGGACATCTTCCTCAAGCTCGGCAACACCGTGGTGCGCGCCCGCCGTCAGGCGGTGGTGGCCCTGGCCAGCGAGCCTGCTCCCGAACAGAACTGATTCGCATTACCCCTCGGTTCGGCGCGGGCCCTCCCCGCGCCTTTCCCTTTGGAGTTGCCCCGTGTCTAAGCGGACTATATGGCGTCTTGTCTCCACGCTGCTCATCTGCGGCGTCTGCGCCTACTTCTTCCTTCCCCTCTCGAAGATCCGCTTGGGTCTCGACCTCAAAGGCGGGGTGCACTTCGAACTGGAAGTGCAGACCCACGAAGCCTTGGAAGCAGACATCAAGGACACCTCCGACCGCCTCCAGGATCGCCTGAAGGAAAAGGGCCTGCCCGCCGTGGTGAGCCATGACCAGACCTCCGTGAAGGTCGAAGGGTTCACCCCCGATCAGAAGCCCGCCGTGGAAAAGGTGTTGAACACCTTTGGCAACTACGATGTGGCCTACGACGCCACGAGCGCGAAGCTCACGCAGAAGGCCGCGTACCAGCAGTTCGTCAAGGAGGATGCCAGCAAGCGCGCCCTCACCATCATCGAAAACCGCGTGAACCAGTTCGGCGTGGCCGAACCGGAAATCACCCAGAGCGGCCGCGATGGCAATCGCGTGGTGGTGGAATTGCCGGGCGTGTCCGAAGCGGAACGCGAACGCATCAAAGGCCTGCTTTCCACGCCTGGCCGCCTGGAACAGCGCCTCAAGGCCAAGGGCGATCCCACCAGCTACCGAGGTTTTCCCACTCGTGAAGCCGCTCTGGCCTACTTCAACGGCACCCTGCCTCCGGGCACCGAGTTGCTGCCGGAACCCGAATCCGACCGCGATCTTCGCCGCGCGGGGCAAGTGCCCACCCACGATCCCAAGCACAAGGGCGAAGAAAAGATCAAGAGCTGGCATCTGGTCGAAACCAAGGTGTACGTGGATGGAGGTGACATCAACGACGCCCATCGGGCCGTGAACCCCACCACCGATGCCCACGAAATCAACTTCACCCTCAATCGCAAAGGCTCCGACGATTTCGCCACCCTCACGGGCATCGCGTCCGACGAAGGCCGCCTCATCTCAGTGGTGTTGGACAAGAAGATCGTGAGCAACCTCTCCACTAAGGAAAAAATCTCCGGCGGCAGCGTGCGGGTCAGTGGTTCCTTCACCAAGGAAGACGCCGACGATTTCGCCCTGAAGCTCAAGAGCGGCGCCATGCGGGCCTCCATGAAGTTCCTGGAAGAAAAGTCCATGGGACCGAGCCTCGGCGCCGACTCCATTCGCTCCGGCGTGCTGGCCTCGCTGCTGGGCTTCGGCACCATCATCGTCTTCATGCTCTTCTACTACCGCTGGTCCGGCTTGAACGCCATCGTGGCGCTCACGGTGAACCTCATCGTGATGCTGGGCCTCATGGGATCGTTCAATGCCGTCATCACGCTGCCCGGCATCGCGGGCTTCGCGCTGACCCTGGGCATGGCGGTGGACGCCAACATCCTGATCTTCGAGCGCATCCGCGAAGAATTGAAAGCGGGCAAAAGCGTGGCAGGCGCCATTCAGGCGGGCTTCGACCGGGTGTTCTGGACCATCGTGGACAGCCACGTCACCCAGCTTTTCGCGGCCATGCTGCTCTTCATCTTCGGCACCGGCCCCGTGAAGGGTTTCGCCGTCACGCTCACCGTGGGCGTGGTGGCCTCGCTCTTCACCAGCATCTACATCAGCCGCTTCATCTACGACTGGATTCTGGAACGTCATCCCGGAACCAAGACCCTTTCCGTTTGAGGCCGAATCCATGCGCATTTTCGAGAATCTCCCCCACATCGATTTCATGAAGTACAAGACCTTGGCCCTGAGCATTTCCTGGGCCCTCATCCTGGCGTGCTTCTTTGTCGCGCAGCCCTGGAAAGGCTCGGCTGGCCGCGTGAAGCTCGGCATGCAGTTCACCGGCGGCATCGATATGCAGGTGCGCTTCCGGGGCGACATGCCCCAGGACAAGGTGCGCGCCGCGCTGGTGCGTGGCGGCTTTGCGGATGCAGCCGTGGTGGCCTACGAAAGCAAGGCGGGCCTCAAGGACTATTCCATCAAGGTGAAGGCGCGCCCCGGCCAGGACGAAAAGGATTCCACCGCGCAGATCAACCACATCCGCGAAATCCTGCGCGGCCTGGATGTCAACGCGGGCGACCCCAAGCCTGATCTCAACACCGAAACCATCGGCGTCATCGCCGATCAATGGATCAAGAGCAACCCTCTGGGCGCTCAGGGCGACGATACCGCCATCCGCGCCGCCTATGACCCCTGGCTCAGCAAGATCTCGGCGGCCCGTGAGCGCTTTGCGCCCATGACCAGCTTCGACCAGCTGCCCACGGATCTGCCCAAGGTACTGGGCGATCAGATCAAGAACACCTATCGCCTGGGCAACCTGTCCTTCGTGAAGAACGAGAGCTTCTCGCCCTCCATCTCCGGCGAATGGACTCGCAAGACCTTGACCGCCGTGGCTTGGGCCTTGGGAGCGATCCTGGTCTACATCATGATCCGCTTCACCGCCAGCTTCGCCATCGGCGGCATCGTGGCCCTCATCCACGACATTCTGCTGGCCCTAGGCATCTTCGCGGTGTTCGGCTTCGAGTTCTCGGTGCCGGTGGTGGCCAGCTTCTTGATCCTGCTGGGCTACTCCATGTCCGACACCATCGTGGTGTTCGACCGAATCCGCGAGAACAGCCACAAGCCCGAATACCGTCGCGCCACCATCACGCAATTGGTGAACGATTCCATCAATCAGACCCTGAGCCGCACGATCCTTACCTCGGCCTCGGTGCTCTTCGTGGCGCTCTGCCTCTTCTTCTGGGGCGGCCCTGCCCTGCGGGATCTCAGCTTCCCCCTGGTCATCGGCGTCATCACCGGTACCTACAGTTCCATCTACATCGCCAGCCCCGTGGTGGTGTACCTGGAAAAGTGGTTCCCCCGCCACGACAGCCTGAAGCAGAAGCACAGCTAATCGGTTCGACGGTTCACGCCTCAGGATTCATTCCCGCGCCAACGATCTCGCCAGGTCCTCCAAGCAGGCCTGCACGGCATCGTTGGCTTCGGGGTGAGAAAGGCGTTGCCGCGCTTCCGCATCGCCCATGAGATCGGCCAAAGTCTGGAACAACCGCTGGGAAAACCCTTCGCCCTGCTCCACCATGACCGCCCGATGCTCCTCGGCCATGGCCCGCGCATTCATACGCTGATGATCGGCGGCGCTTTGGGGAAAGGGAACCAGCACCGCCGGTCGGCCGCAGGCCTTCAACTCGGCGCAGGTGCTGGCGCCGGAGCGGGACACCACCAGGGCGCTGCCTTCCAACTCCACGTCCACGGCCTCGATGAAGGGCTGAAGGCGATGACACTCCGGGCGCGGGCGCTCCTTCAGCGTGTCGAAGTCCCGGTCGCCGGTCTGATGCAGAATCGTCCAGCCCGGAAAGCGATCCAGCAATTCCACCGAAAAGCCCAGCATGGCTTCGTTCACGGCCCTGGCGCCCCCGCTGCCGCCCAGCACCAGCAGCTGGAAGGGCGCTTTCAGGCTCTCTAGCGGCGCGAAATTCCGCAGAAAAGCTTCGCGCACGGGCGTGCCCACCACGCGGGTGGAAGCATTGGGCAACCGTGCCTGGGCCGCCGCCATGCCGCACCAAACCCGCTGCGCTCTCGCCGCAGCCAGGCGCACAAGCCAGCCCGGTTCGGCGTTGGATTCGTGCAGGAAGTAGGGAATCTTCAGCGAGCGCGCCGCGAGAATGGCCGGAGCCGCGCCGTAGCCGCCCGTGGCGATGACCGCCTGGGGCCGATGGCGCTTCCATTGGGTTTTCAAATGACCTGCCGCCTCCCATAGTTTCCAGGCGCTGGCCGCGGCGTTCAGGGGCGAACGCCCCAAAAAGCCTTCCACCTCCAGCAGCACGAAAGGCCACGCCGTTTCCGGCAGTTTCTTGGCCTCGATGCCCCGCCGTGCCCCCACGAACACGATGGCTAGTTCCGCCCAGCGGCGGCGCGCGCCTTCCGCCAAGGCGATGGCCGGGAAATAGTGCCCGCCCGTGCCTCCGCCCGTCACCACCAGCGCCCCGGAAAACAGTTCAGGTTCCATGCCTCCAGCGTACTCAAAAGGCGCACGGGGCGGCGGAAGGATGCGGCGAAAA
>JAJTBC010000186.1 GCA_021287085.1 Bacillota bacterium
GGGCCGGAGATCGGGTGAGGTCTGGAGCGGGTCGTGGTGCCAGCGGGCGGCCTGTTCGATGCTGGGAGCGATGTTCCAGGAGCGCAGCAGCACTTCGCCCACCATGGCGTGATCGAAACCGAAGGTGTCCAATTCCATGGCGAGGCCGTCGCCCTCCATGTTGTACACGCTACGGATCAAGGTGCTGTAGCGATCAGGGTATTTCAGGGCGATCACGCTCTTGCCGATGTCGTGCATGAGGCCCGCCAGGAAGACTTCCTCGGTGCGGGGATAGCGCAGGCTGCGGGCGTAGGCGCGACCACCCAGGGCCGCTACGAGCGCGTGTTCCCACATCAGGCGTTCCTGGAGGCCGCCGCTGCCGCGGGCATAGAGGTTCCGGGCGCTGGAGGCGATGACGATGCTTTTGATGGTGGAGAAGCCCAGGGTCATGATGGCCTGGGTGAGGGTGGTCACCTCGCGCATCATGCCGAACATGGCGGAGTTGGCCACTTTCAGGATCTGCACCGACAGGGCCTGATCCGTGGCGATGATGCGCTGGAGTTCGTCCGTGGAGGAATCGGGGTCGGCCGCGACGCGGAGCACCTGGGTGGCCACCTGGGGCAGGGGCGGCAGGTTGCCGAGGTTGGTGATGAGTTCCTGGGGAGTGATGGGCACGGGGTTCTCCTGTGGGTTCATCCGCGCTTGCGGTAGCCCATGGCCTTGCTGAAGTGAAGCAGTTCGAATCCGACGTTGAAGCTGTGGATGGATTCACTGTGCCCCACCAGCAGGTGAGACCTGGGGTGGAGTTGTTCGTGGAAGCCTTTCAATACTTTAACCTTTACCGCTTCATCGAAGTAGATCAGCACGTTGCGGCAGAAGATCACATCGAAGAAGCCCAGACTGCGGTATCCGCCCCAATCCACCAGATTGAAGGGCCTGATGGTGACCATGCGCTTGAGTTCCGGCTTCACTTCGAAAGCATCGGGCCCGGCCTGGATGAAGTGGGCTCCCCGCTGGGTCGGGGTGAGGTTGCGCAGCGTGTACGAGCCGTACACGCCCGCCCTGGCCTGATCCATCACCTTTTCGCTGATGTCCGTGGCCAGGATCTCGACACTGAGGCCCCGCAGGACCGTGTCCTTGGTCTCCTGGCAGATCATGGCCAGGGTATAGGGTTCCTCTCCCGAAGAACAGGCCGCGCTCCACAGGCGCAGGCGGCTGGAGCCGCGCTCCCGAGCCATCTGGGCGGCCTCGGGCAGCACGGTTTTCTGGAAGGCTTCGATCTGGGGCGGGTTGCGCCAGAAACTGGTTTCGTTGGTGGTGATCTCCACGAAAAGCTGCTTCAGTTCGTCGCGGCCCTTGGGACCCTGCAGCAGATCCAGGTATTCGCGGTAGCCCCGGAGCCCCAATTCGCCCACCCGGCGCTGAAGGCGGTTCTCCAGGAAATACTGCTTGGATTCATTGAAGAAGATGCCTGTGCGGCCATACACGAAATCCCGCAGCGCCAGGAACTCCTGGGCCGTCATGGACGGGCTGAGGGAAGAAAGGGCCATCAAACGAACCACCAACTCATGGCATCGGCCTGCGGTTTCAAAATCATTAATACTTGCTCGAAGGGGCTTTACTGAAACGGAAGTAGCAGGTAGATCAAGCCATGGAAGGCCGGGTGGGAGTCGGTTTTTCTTCCCCGAAGGCGCCCGTGCGCACCTCGCCCCGGCGCTCGTACTGCGCCAGGATCACGCCGCTGGGGGTGACCTTCCACTGGGTCAGGGCGAAAGAGGAAGGTGCCTCGTTTTCGCCGAACAGCCGCTTGCCGCGCCCCAGCATCACGGGATAAATCATGAGACGAAGGTCGTCCACCAGTCCCGCCGCCAGGAGCTGGCGCACCAGGTCGCCGCTGCCGTGAGTCAGCAAGGGCGCGTCTGCCTGATGCTTGAGTCCGCGCACCGCTTCCACGAGATCGCCTTGCAGTGCGTGGCTGTTCTGCCACTGCAGGGAATCAGGACGGTGCGTGGCCACATGCTTGGCGACGCGGTTGAAGGGCCCGGCGATGGGATGTTCGGGCGCAGCAAGGCCTATGCTGGGCCAGTACGCCGCCCAGATGTCGTACGTGCGCCGGCCTAGGAGCAGCTCGAAGGGCTGCGAAAAGAGTTCCAGCACGCTTCGGCCGATCTCCTCGTCATCGTACGGGGCTTGCCAGCCGCCATACCGGAACCCATCGCTGGGATCTTCTTCCGGGCCGCCGGGCCCTTGAATCACCCCATCCAGGCTCATGAATTCGACGACGGTCAGTTTGCGCATTCGTGATCTCCAGTCAGGGCCGTGTTGAGCGTTTACCAGGGTCAGCCGGGATCCTTTCCTTCCAGGATCACCACAGCAAAGGCCAAACCGCCATCGTGGGAAACCGTGGCGTGAAGGCGCTGGATGGCCTGGGTTTTCAAGCGTTCCTCCAGTTTCCCCACGGCCCAGAGACGCCCATTGAGGTACCGCAGCTCCTTCCAGGACCAACCATCCAGGCCCACGCCCAGGGCCTTGCCGAAGGCTTCCCGCAGTGCCCAGCGGCCTGCCATGCGCTCGGCCAATCGGGAAGGGTGGCCTTTCAGCAGGTAGTCGGCTTCGTCGGGGTGCAGCACCCGATGCACGGCTTTGGGGCCAAATCGTTCCAGGAGATGTTCCCATCGAGCGGCGGGGCAAAGGTCGGAACCGAGG
>JAJTBC010000190.1 GCA_021287085.1 Bacillota bacterium
AGATGGGCAGGATGCGGGCGCGGTACCGGGTGAACATTTCCCGGGCCCCGATGAGCTGGAGATTCTCCTCGACCAGATCCTCCCATCGCTCGGAAAAGGCCCGGCCATCCAGCGCTTTCTTCTCCTCCAGCTCCTGCACCAGGGACATGAGCCCGTTGCGAAGCATGATCTCCGAGCGCTCCAGGCGGCCCAATTGATCGGAAACGGCCTCCAGGTAGGTCTCCACCCGATGGAGGCTTTCCTCCAGGTTGGTGATGCGCTCCAGCAGATGCTCGTCGAGATCCTCGGCGTCGTCGTCGGGTTCATCTTCGTCCCAGCTCTGATCGCCCGTGACGATGAAGAGCCGATGGCCGCATTTGCGGCAGGTTTCGCGCTCGCCCGCATTCCAGGTGAAGCAGTTCTGGCAGTAGGTGCCTTGGATCTCGCTATCAACTTTCCCCATGGGAAAAGGATAGCCTAGCGGTGCTGTTAATCTGAGTGACCATGAACGCAGAGGCGAAGCGACAGGAAGCCATGGAACTGGTGGGCAAGGCCTATCAGCGCCAGATGAAGGGCCGGATGGACGAGGCCCTGGCCCTCTACGACCAGAGCCTGCAGGTGTTCCCCACGGCCGAAGCCTACACCTTTCGGGGCTGGGCCAAATCCGCCCGCCGGGATTTCGAAGGGGCCATCGCCGATTGCCAGAAGGCGCTGGACCTCGATCCCGAATTCGGCAATGCCTACAACGACATCGGCGCCTACTACCTGGAGCTGGGCCAGCTCGATGATGCGCTGCCCTGGCTTCGCATGGCCCTCAAGGCCCAGCGCTACGAGAGCTACTGTTTCCCGCACTTCAACCTGGGCCGCGTGTGCGAGCGGCAAGGGCAGAGGGAACAGGCCCTTTTCCACTACCGCATGGCCGTGGAAGAAAACCCCGATTACGGGCCTGCGGTGCAGGCGGTGACACGCCTTGAAGCCGCACTCAAGAGGTAAGATCGCCGGTCATATCGCGGGGCCTATCGAGGTTTGCGGTCTTAACAACACTTAACACCCTTCGTGGCGGGATTGGCCCTAGCATGGGGTGGATTTCTTTGTACGGTGTCTTCGCTTCCTTTTGAGTTCTGCGGAGACGCCCTTCTTCAGGAGGTTCTCCATGCGAAACATCTTGCGGAAACCCTTTTCGCTTCTGGCCGTGGTGTCCTGTCTCGGCCTGGTCATGGCCCTGTCCCTCGGCTGCGGCGGGGGCGGCGACACGACGAGTTCCACGGTTCCCACCAACGGTGCGCCCAGGATCACCGTGGATCTGGGAGCCCAGTCCTCGGTCACCGTGGGTGCCGATCTCACGCTTGTGGTGGAAGCCACGGGAACGCCCGCGCCGACCTTCCAGTGGCGCAAGAGCGGGCAGCCCCTGGCGGGCCAGACGGCCAAGAGCCTCACCTTGAAGAGCGTCCAGATGAGCGAAAACGGCGCCACCTATGACGTGGTCGTGAGCAACACCGTCGGCAGCGTCACGTCCAGCACCACCACGTTGCAGGTGAAGGCCGCTCCGTCGGCCAGCGACATCTCGGGCGTGGACAGCACCGGCACCGCCGTCAAGCTCTCCGACTACAAGGGCAGCGTGATCCTGTTGGATATCTCTGCAGAATGGTGTCCGCCTTGCAATGCTGATGCCGTGCCCCTTGAACAGCTCTATCAGAAATACAAGGTTCGGGGCCTCAAGGTGCTTACGGTTCTGGCCCAGAACAACA
>JAJTBC010000191.1 GCA_021287085.1 Bacillota bacterium
AGGTGGATGCGGTTCAGAGGCGTTTCCCGCACGCAGAGGATCAAGGTGCGCCGCTCCTTCAGGCACACGTCGGCAGCGCGGGCCACCAGGGTTTCGCTGGTACCCGATGCGATGCGACCCAGGGTGCCTGCGCTGCAGGGAAGAATGACCATGCCTTCCTGCAGATGGCTGCCGCTGCTGATGGCGGCGCCGAGATCGGCCTCCCGCTGCAGGTGGATCTTGGCGTGCAGCGCCGCGAGATCCGCTTCCGACACGCCGCATTCCTCCTGCAGACAGCGACGGCCCATGGGCGTCAGCAGCAGATCCACGCCGGTCACGTCCTCCCGCGCAACGAGGCGCTTCAACAGGGCCACGCCATAGCCCGAACCCGTGGCGCCCGTGAGGGCCAGGGTCAGGCACATCACGGGCGTTCCAGGAATTTCGGTCCCACCTGGGTGATGCTGCCGGCGCCAAAGGTGAACAGCAGATCGCCAGGGCGCGTCCGTTCCTCCAGGAACTCCGGCAAGTCCTCCACGCGGGGGCAGGAATGGACCTCCCGCTGGCCATGGGCGCGCAGGCTTTCCACCAGCGTTTCGCCGGTGAGGCCCGGAATGGGCGGCTCGCTGGCGGCGTAGATGTCGGTGATGACCACCACGTCGGCGTTGAAGAAGGCGCGGCCGAATTCCTCCAGCAGGGCCTGCGTGCGGGTGTAGCGATGGGGCTGGAAGGCCGCCACGATGCGGCGGTCGGGGAAGCCTTTGCGGGCGGCTTCGAGGGTGGCGGCGATCTCGGTGGGATGGTGGCCGTAATCGTCGATGACCGTCACGCCCTTGCGCTCGCCGCGCTTGCTGAAGCGGCGATCCGCGCCGGTGAACCCCGCCAGGCTGGCGCGGATGACTTCCGTTTCCAGGCCCATCTCCAGGGCCACGCCGATGGCCGCCAGGGCGTTGAGCACCATGTGGCGGCCGGGCACGCCCAGGGAGAATTCGCCGAGATCCTCTCCGAAAGCCTTCACCTTGAACGAAGTGCGGAAGCCGTCAGCCTTGATCTGTTCGGCGCGGATATCCACCTGGGGATGGGTGCCGTAGGTGCGCACCTGGCGCTTGAGGCGCGGCCGCACGGACGCCACGTTGGGGCAATCCAGGCACACGAACACGCTGCCGTAGAAAGGCACCTTGTTGCCGAAGGTCACGAAGGATTCCTTGATCTCATCGAGATCGGCGTAGTGATCCAGGTGTTCGCGGTCGATGTTGGTGATGACGGCGATGGTGGGCGAAAGCATGAGGAAGCTGCCATCGCTTTCATCGGCCTCGGCCACCAGATAGGGGCCTTTGCCCAGCTTGGCGTTGCTGCCGATGGTGCCCAGCTTGCCGCCCACCACGATGGTGGGATCGATGCCGCCCTGGCTCAGCACTTGCGCGATCATGCTGGTGGTGGTGGTCTTGCCGTGGGAGCCCGCCACCGCGATGCCGTACTTCATGCGCATCAGTTCGGCCAGCATTTCGCCTCTGGGAATCACGGGAATCTTGGCGGCGTGAGCTGCGGCCACTTCGGGGTTGTCGCCCCGCACGGCGCTGGAAATCACCACCACTTGGGCGCCTTCGATGCAAGATGCCTCGTGGCCGATCTGCAGGCGCACGCCCATGTCCGCCAGGCGCTTGGTGGTGGCGCTCTCCTTGAGATCCGAACCGCTCACCTCGTAGCCCAGATTCACCAGCACTTCCGCGATGCCGGACATGCCGATGCCCCCGATGCCGACGAAATGAATCCGCTGAATCTTGCCAAACACGCCGCCTCCGGAAAAACCAAATCCAGTGTAGCCGCGTGGCGGCGGATACCCATTCGCTTTCATTGGCATGAGGAACGCGAATGGATCGTGCGCGCCACGGATGACGTTGGCGACCGCTGGGGGAGGTTGCAAAGGAAGACGGCCTTGAAAGACATTCCTTGGCACGGGCTATGCTGGGATAAAGGTATTCCTGTACCAGGAGGTTCCATGTCCATGCGATTGCCTCTTTCTGTTTCTCTCGGCGTGGCGGCTTCCCTGGGGCTTTTGGCCCAAAGTCGGGCCACGCGGCCTGCGCCGCCCCAGCGCCCCATCGAACGGCCCATTGAACGGGTGACGCCAGTGGACCGACCCATGGACCGGGGCCTGGAAAGCCCGGCCGACCGGCGCCTGGATCGCACTCCGGACCGTCCCGTTCGTCCTGCGCCCCGGCCTCAGCCCACCGAAAGTCGTCCCGTGGAACGGGCACCCTATCCCCGACCGTCCGAACCCCATCTGCTTCGGCCCCGCCCGTTGCCCCGCTGGGTCATCATGCCCACGGTGAACGATTGGCAGCGGCGCGACATCATGGCGGAAATCCAGTGGATGGCCCGCCGGGGCAGCATCGCCGTGCATCCCGTGGCGGAAGACGCGAAGGTGTTCCAGGGCGAATCGGTCTTTCCCGCAGGTTGGACTGCCTATGGCTTTGCCGTACCTCCGGGCGAATCCCTGAAGGTGAGTCTGGATCATCCCAATCGCGGCTGGTTCCGCCTCCTGATGGTGAACAAGTGGGGGGATCTGGAGGAAGGCATGCTCCAGAATCTGACGCACACCTTCGAGCCGGTGGTGACCTACACCAATCCTCGCAAGGAACCGCGCGCGGTCTATGTGATCGTGGATGACCCCGGCTGGATGTCCAGCAAGGAAAACCCTTTCACCATCACCGTGACGCGCAGCTGGGAGCCGGGCAAGAAGAAGCTCGACGAGGTTCCGGTGGTCACGGGCATCTGGGCTCAGAAATAGGCTCGTTCCCAAGAACCTGACTGCCTGAGCTAGGCCCCTTCTTTTCGTATGCCAATCCCTCTACCAGGGGATGACGTAGATCATCACGGCCGCCACATGACAGGCGCTGCCGAGCATCACGAAGAGGTGCCAGATGGCATGGTGGTGGGGCAGGCTTTTCCACAGATAGAAAATCACCCCGATGGTGTAGAAGAACCCGCCGCCGAAAAGGGCCAGCAGCCCTCCGAAGGGCAGGGCGTTCACCAGAGGCTTGGCGGCGATGATGACGATCCAGCCCATGGCGACGTACACGCTGACGGAGAGCCAGCGCAGCCGGGGGCCGAAGAAGGCTTTGAAGGTCATGCCCAGCAGCGCCAGGCCCCAGATGATGCCGAACAGGCTCCAGCCCCAGCCGCCGCGCAGGGTGGCGAGGCAGAAGGGCGTGTACGTGCCCGCGATGAGCAGGAAGATGGCTGCGTGATCGAGGATATGGAAGACGTGTTTCACGCGAGGTCCACGGAAGGCGTGGTACAGGGTGGACATGGCGTAGAGCGCCACCAGCGCGCTGCCGAAGAGCGCGACGCTCACCACGTGGCGGGCCGTGCCGTTGAGGGCTGCGAAAACCACCATCACCACGAGCGCGGCGATGGAAAGCAGGGTGCCCAGGCCATGGGTGAGGCTGTTGGCCCATTCGTCGCGGCGGCTGGCGGGGGCGTGACTCATGAGCCATGATGGCACGTATGATCCCGCTCTTCCGATGCCTTCTTGTGACGTTTTGCTTTGGAGCTTTGCTCGGCGCTGCGGAACCCGGCATGGTGGTGGCCCAGGAAGCCCGCGCCGCCGCTGTGGGCGCGGCGGTGTTGAAGGAGGGCGGCAACGCCGTGGATGCTGCCGTGGCCACGGCCTTTGCGTTGGCGGTCACCCATCCCATCGCGGGGAACATCGGGGGCGGCGGCTTCCTGCTGTGGCGCGGCGAGGATGGTCGCGCCGAAGTGATCGATTTTCGTGAAACCGCGCCCCACGGCGCTCACCCGCGCATGTTCCTGAAGGATGGTCGCTACGACGAGGACCTGCACCATGAATCGCTGCGGTCCGTGGGGGTGCCCGGCACCGTGGCAGGGCTGCATCTGGCCTGGAAACAGCATGGAAAGTTGCCCTGGAAGCGCCTGCTGGAGCCCGCGATTGCCTTGGCTCGCGATGGTTTTCCCGTGACGGAAACCCTGGCCGATTCCCTGAAAACCTTCCTTCCCCAGTGGAGGAACGACGCGGCCAAGGCGCAATTCACCCGTGCGGGCGAACCAATGCGAGCAGGCGAAATCCTGAAGCAGCCCGATCTCGCCTGCACCCTCGCCCGGCTCGCGCAGCGAGGGCCCAAGGATTTCTACCGAGGCGAGACGGCGAGGTTGCTCCTCAAGGAAATGAACGGGCTCATCACGGCGCGGGATCTGGCGCGGTATCGGCCCGTGGTGCGAAAACCCTTGGCGGGCACTTTCCACGATGCGGAGGTGCTCTGCGTGCCACCTCCCAGCGGCGGGGGCGTGGCGCTGCTGGCCATGCTCAACCAGCTCGAAGGCTTCGATCTCAAGCGCCTGGGCGCGGATTCCGCCGAGACACGGCATCTGGAAATCGAGGCCATGCGCCGCGCCTTCGCGGATCGTGCCCGATGGATTGGTGATCCCGCCTTCAATCCCACCCTCCCCGTGGCGCGGCTCGTTTCCAAGGCCTACGCGGCGGAGCTTCGGCGCAGCATCCGCCCAGAGCGAGCTTCTACGTCGCGCGCCGATGCTTTCGCGTGGCCCGTGGAATCCGAGGAAACCACCCATCTCTCCGTGGCCGACGGCGCGGGAGCCGCCGTGAGTCTTACGTACACGCTGGAGGACAACTACGGCGCCAAGCGCGTGGTTCCCGGCGGCGGCTTTCTGCTCAACAACGAAATGGGCGATTTCAACGGCGAACCGGGCCGCACCGACGCCACCGGTCTCATCGGCACCAAACCCAATCTGGCTGCGCCGGGCAAGCGCATGCTCAGCAGCATGTGTCCCGTGATCGTGACCCGGCACGGGAAGCTGTTCATGGTGGCGGGAAGCCCCGGCGGGCGCACCATTCCCAACACGGTGTTGCAGGTGCTGCTGAACGTACTGGTGTTCGGCATGGAACCTCAGGCCGCCGTGGATGCGCCGCGCCTGCATCATCAATGGCTGCCAGACCAGGTGGCCATGGAGCGCGGGGCCTTTGCGCCTGCGCTTCAGGACGCGCTGAAAGCCAAGGGCCATCGCCTTGTGGAGCGTTCCCGCATCGGTGTGGCCCAACTCATCGTGGTTGGCCCCGAGGGTCGCTTGCACGGTGCGGCCGATGCCACGCGATGGGCCGAAAGCGCCGTGGCCACGGGATTTGTGCAGGAAGCACAGGATTAAAAACGGGATGGCAGGATGGGCAGGATGAAAAGCGGGTGGATAGGAATCCGCTACCAAGAGTCTTTTCTCTATTCT
>JAJTBC010000192.1 GCA_021287085.1 Bacillota bacterium
GCCAGGTCGCCCTTGTCCGGCTGCAGGCTGTGGCGGGCCAGTTTGCGCAGCACGTTGCCGATTTCGCGCTCCAGTTGGCGCACACCCGCTTCCTTGGTGTAGGTCTGGATGACGGCTTCCAGGGCTTCGCCCTCGAAGCGCAGGCCCAGATCGGTCATGCCATGGCTTTCGAGGGCCTTGGGCACCAGATGGCGCTCGGCGATGGCCACCTTTTCGTTCAGGGTGTAGCCCGAAAGATCGATCATCTCCAGACGATCCGCCAGGGCCTGGGGAATGGCGTGGCGCACGTTGGCGGTGCAGAGGAAGAGCACCTGGCTGAGGTCGTAGCCCAGATCCAGGTAGTGATCCTGGAAGCTGGCGTTCTGTTCGGGATCCAGCACTTCCAACAGCGCCGAGGCTGGATCGCCGCGCCAATCGGAGGCCAGCTTGTCCAGCTCGTCCAGAAGCATCAGCGGATTGTTCACGCCGGCTTTCTTGAGCAACGCAAGGATGCGGCCCGGCATGGCGCCGATGTAGGTACGGCGATGGCCGCGTATTTCCGCTTCGTCCCGCAGGCCTCCCAGGGAAAGGCGCACGAAGGGCCGGTTCAAGGCCCGCGCGATGCTGCGAGCCAAGGAGGTCTTGCCCACGCCGGGAGGCCCCACCAGGCAGAGGATCGGTCCTCGCAGCGCGTCACCAGAACCGTCCTTCAGACGGCGCATCACCGCCAGGTATTCGAGGATGCGCGTCTTCACGGTGGCCAACCCCGCGTGATCCGCTTCCAGCACCTGCTCCGCTTCGTCCAGATCCAATCGCTCATCGGCGCGCTTCTGCCAAGGCAGCGCCAGCAGCCAATCCAGGTACGTGCGCGACACCGTGGTCTCGGCGCTCTGGGGCGGCATGGCCCGCAGGCGCTCCAGTTCTTCCAAAGCCTTCTTCTGGGCTTCTTCGCTCATGCCCGCCGCGAGAATCTGATCGAGAAGCTGGGCGAACTCGTCTTTTTTCGGGGCTTCCCCGCGACCCGCACGGGGCCGATCCTTGTCCGGGGCAGAAGACTGGCCCAGGGTCTGCTCGGCAGCATGGCGCCGGGCTTCGCTCTCCAGAAGCGCCAGCAGGGCCTGAAGCCGCAAGGGCACGTCCAGTTGCTCCAGGATGCCCTGGCGCTCCGCCACGGAGACAGGCAGTTGGGCGGCCACGGCATCGATGGCTTCGCCCAAATTCAGTTCCCGCACCTGATCGAGGGTCAAGGTACGGCTGATGTCGGGATGGCGCGCAAGCAACGCTTCCACGGCGGTGCGAAGTTCTGTCGGAACCGAGCCGGAAGGAGGTTCGACCAGGCGCAGCACCTCGGCGCGAAGGCCATCGCCATCGTCGTGATAACTCTCCAGCCGAACTCGCGCCAACCCTTTCACCCCCACCTTGAAATGGCTGCTGGGCAGCGCGATGAGGGATTCCACCTGGGCCAGAGTGCCGATGGGATGAAGGCCTTCGCTGGAAGGTGCTTCCTCCTTGGGGTTCCGCTGAGTGAGCAGCGCCAACACATCGCCCACCTTCACGCGTTCGAGGGTGGCTACGGAATCGGGCCGCCCCACCACGAAAGGCACGCGGGCACCAGGGAAAAGCACCATGTCCCGCACGGGAAGGGCTGGCAGGGTCAGGCGTTCGGGATTCGTGGTCATGGGAAATCCATTATCCAAGGGTTACGCCAAAGAGCCATCAAGGTCGTTGAACCTTGATGGCCGGGGGATACAGCAAAACGGCGTTGGACGAATCAGCCCGCAGCGCGAACGGAAGGATGCAGGCTGGGAAGGCCCAGCGTGGATTCCACGCGTTCCCGGGTGATCCGTAGAGAACCGCGGCCCGTGCGGGTTTCGCTGGGCATCTCGAACATGGGCTCCAGCAGGATCAGTTCGAGCATGGTGCGCAGCCCGCGTGCGCCGAGCTTGCGGGCCATGGCCTGTTCGGCGATGGCATCAAGGGCAGCGGGTTCGAAGCTGAGATCCACCTGATCCATGTCGAACAGCCTAGCGAACTGCTTGGTGAGGGCGTTCTTAGGTTCGGTGAGGATGCGCACCAGGGATTCCCGATCCAGGGGATCCAGGGCCGCCACCACGGGCATGCGCCCCACCAGTTCGGGAATGAGGCCGAACTTGATGACATCCTCGGGCTCCACGAACTTCAAGAAGGCTTCCTTGTGCATCTTGGAAGAGGCCTTGGCGCCGAAGCCCACGGCCTTGGTACGCACACGCTGCTTGA
>JAJTBC010000224.1 GCA_021287085.1 Bacillota bacterium
CGCCATCGGCCATGAGGGCCTCCACCGACAGCACCCAATGCCGCGTCATGCCGTACTTGCAGGCGCCGGGGCCTCCGGCGTTGGTGGCGAGGCTGCCGCCGAAGCCGCACTGGTCCCATGAATTGGGATCGGGCGGATAGAACAGCCCCTGCTGCGCGGCTGCGGCCTTGACCTCTTTCAACAGCACGCCCGCCGGGGCGCGCAGGGCCATGTCGGCGCGGGACACCTGGATCTCGCCGGGCCATTCGCAGAGGTCCACCACCACGCTGCGCTCCGTGGGCACCGCGCCCCCGGCCTTGCCCGTGCCTGCTCCCCGAGGCACCAGATGAAACCCTTCCAAGGGAGCCAAGCGCACCAGCTCCCGCAAGGCTTCAGGGCCATGGGGCTTCACCACCGCCAAGGGTCGAGATCCCGTTATATGGGATTCATCCCTTCGATACGCCTCTAGGCCATCGGGGTCCGAAAGGCATGTGAGCTGGGGGATCTGCGAAAAAACGCGCATGATCCTATTTTGCCTGTTTGTGACAGCATGTCTTGTTGCCATGATGGAGTTTCTTAAATTCACTCAGGTACGATGGCACGCAAGGACGAAAGGCGATCAGAAGGGAAACGCCAAGTCTGGATGACTAGGCCGGCATTCGCCTATCTGGTTTTATTCCTAGGACTCGCCCTTTCCCTTTCCATTGCATGGATTCTCTGGCGTCAGACCCGGGCGCGCCATGTGGCTCAATTCGAAAGCAACGTGCAGCGCATCGATTCCGCCCTGCTCCGTCAGGTGGAAACGGAGCTGAACCTGCTCCGGGGCACCCAGGGATTTTTCGATTCAGGGCAGATCCGCGTCGAAGATTGGAAAGCCTTTCTTCAGCGAATCAAGTATCCCGCCATTCATCAGGGCCTGCGCAGCGTAGGCCTGGTCCAGTTCATCAAACCGGAACAACAGGTGGATTTCATACACCTGATCGAAAAAGAAAACCACATCCACCCCATTCAAGATCCTCTGGGCACCGAAAGGGGCGCCTTCATCCGCTTCCTGGCTCCTCCCGTCATTCGGACGGAAGCCTATGACGTCAACCTGTTCAAAGAGCCCGTGCGGAATGAAGCCCTTCGCAAGGCGGTGGAAAACGACGATCTTGCCTTCACCCCTCCGGTGAAGATGCTGGCGGAACCTCGGGTCAACCCCCTCCATCCGGTCGGCATGGTGGCCTATCTCCCGGTCTTCCATCGACACGCCCTACCCACCAACGTCAAGGAACGATGGGAAGCCGCCGTGGGCGCAGTGCTGGTCTCCATGCGCCCCAGTGTGCTTTTCGAGGCCGAACTCGCGAAGTACCCGATGGTGAAAGTCGAAGTTCGCGATCAGGAGACCCTTTCCTCTGGACCTCCCATCTTCTCCAACTTCGATGCCGGTAGTCAGAACCAGCCTACCCTTGTCGTTCATCGAACGCTGGGGCTCCGAACCTGGATTTTCACCTATCGCGATACCTTCGTTCTGCATTCCTGGCGCGTCTTCGCGCGCGAGGTGCTGCCGCTGCCCCTGGCGGGAGTGGCCTTGGCGATTCTTTTCTTCTTCCTGACCCGCTGGCTGGTCCGAGGGCGTCTCCGGGCGGAAGGCCTCGTGGCGCAGCTTCAACAAAGCGAAGAGCGCTTCCGCTGGGTGGCCGAGCAGGTGCCCTGCGGCATCATGCTCTTCACGGAAAAGATCCGCTACGTGAATCCCTTCCTGCTGCGGCTTTTCGATATGGAAGCCTCCAGGGTTCTCGGCACTTCGTTCCGGGATTACGTGCACCCTGACGATCATGCCTTGATCCCGGCGCCTCGCTCCTTGACCAAGGGGATCACTCGTCTGGAACTGCGCGCCCTGACGAAAACTGGTGAGTCGCTCTGGCTGGATGTCACCTTGAGCCCGGTGCTCGTGGGGCACTATCCCATGGTGCTCGCCACGCTCTTCGACATAACGGAACGTCGGCGACTTCAGGAAGCCCACCTGGAAGCGCGCCTCGAGACGGAGCGGGACCGCCTGGAAGCCCGGAAGCACGAAAGCCTGCGCCTGTTGGCCGGGGGCATCGCCCACGATTTCAACAACCTGCTGGGCGTCATCCTCGGCCACGCCGATCTGGCGGAACGCGGCAGCCGGACCCCCGATCCCAACCTGCAATCCCTGCGCGAAGCCTGCTTCAGGGCGGCAGGTCTCACGCGGCAGCTGCTGGCCTTTTCCGGCGGCGGTGGCATGGTTTCCAAGCCCACGGATCTGAATGCCTGCATCCAGCGAGCCGGCACCCGCATCGCCCCGGCCCTGGGCGGCGAGGCTCGTCTCCAGCTGACCATGGAGCCGCAACTGGCCAAAGTGCTGGCGGACCCTGTGCTGCTGGAAGAAACCATCCTGGGCCTCATCGAAAATGGCCTGGAAGCCTCACAGGCCAACCAAGGCCCCGTGGAGGTTCGCAGCGAGACGCGCCGTCTCGATCAGACCGAGCTGGCGGAGTACCGGGAAACCCGCGATCTCGGACCCGGCCGCTACGTGTACTTCTCCGTGGAGGATCACGGCGAGGGCATGAGCCCCGAGCATCTGGCGCAAATTTTCGATCCCTTCTTCAGCACCAAGTTCGTGGGCCGCGGCCTCGGTCTGGCCGCCTTGCTGGGAGTGGTGAAGAGCTATCGTGGCGGTGTGAAGGTGTCCAGCCGGGCGGGACTCGGCACGCTTTTCGAAGTGATCCTGCCCGCGCACGAGATCATGGAAACGGCCACGTCCACCACCCATTTCGAACCTGCGGCTGGGCGAGGCGCCGTGCTGATGGTGGACGACGAACCGGAAATCCTGGACCTGGGGGTGGAGGCCCTCCGCCGGGCGGGCCTGACCGTCCATTCAGCCCTGGGCGGGCGGGAAGCCCTGACCCAAGTGACGCTTCACCGGGATGAGATCAGCCTCATGGTGCTGGACATGGCCATGCCGGACATGAACGGCGCCGAAGTGATCCGCGCCGTGCGGGCCTCGGACCCAGGCATCCGCATCATTATCAGCAGCGGCTATGCCGAGGAAGATCTCCGCCAATCCATCCTTCCCGAAGACGTGGCGGCGTTCCTCCCCAAGCCCTACCGCCTGGCCGATCTCGTGACGCTGGTGAAGGGAATGGTGGCGAACGAAAAAGAGTGAAACGCCCGGCGGCGAATCACGACACCAAGGTGCCCACCACCTCGCCGCGCACCGCCGCCAGGAGGTTGCCGGGCTTGTGCATATCGAACACCAGGATGGGCATGCGGTTCTCCATGCAGAGGGCGATGGCCGCCGCATCCATGACCTTCAGCCCCTTTTCCAGCACCGACTGGAAGTCGATGGTGTCGAACTTGGTGGCGGTGGCATCCTTCTTGGGATCGGCGGTGTAGATGCCATCCACGTTGGTGGCCTTCATCACCACCTGGGCGGCGATTTCGTTGGCACGCAAGGCGGCGGCGGTGTCGGTGGAGAAGTAGGGATTGCCGGTGCCCGCACCGAAGATGATGACGCGGCCCTTTTCCAGATGGCGCACAGCCCTGCGCCGAATGTAGCTTTCGGCCACCTTGGGCATTTCGATGCCGCTCATGACGCGGGTCTGCACGTCCTTCTGCTCCAGCGCGTCCTGCAGCGCCAGCGCATTGATCATGGTGGCAAGCATGCCCATGTGATCGCCGGTGACGCGATCCATGCCCTTGGTGGCGCCGGCCACTCCCCGGAAGATGTTGCCGCCGCCGATGACCAGCGCCACTTCCACGCCCGCTTCCTGGATGACCTTGACCTGGTTGGCCACCATGTTCACCACGGCGGGGTCGATGCCCCCCTTCTGTTCGCCCATGAGGGCTTCGCCGGAGAGTTTCAGAAGGATGCGCTGGTATTTCATGGGGGCTCCAAAAAAAGCCCCGGTGCGAGACCGGGGCTTGGAAGGAATCAGCGGCTCCCGCCGCCCGTGCTGCCGTTGGGCAACACTTTATGCAAGGAAGCCTGAATGAGATCGTTGATGCGATGTTCGCTGGCCCGCACGGCGACACGAATGGCGCTGGCCACGGCGCGACCGTCGCTACGGCCATGGCCGATGATGGAAACGCCCTTCACGCCCAGCAGCGGCGCACCGCCATACTCGGCGTAATCGAGCTTCTTCATGAAGCTGCGCATGGCGGGCCTCACCAGCAGGCCTCCCACTTTGGAACGGAGGTTCTGGCTGATGCTTTCGCGGAGGCCTCGCACGATGCTTTCGGCCAGGGCTTCCGAGGACTTCAGCACCACGTTGCCCACGAATCCATCGCAGGCCACCACGTCGAAGTTGCCGTTCCAAATATCGCGGCCTTCGGCATTGCCCTGGAAGGCGATGCCCATCTCCCGCAGCAATACGCCGGAAGCCTTGGTGATCTCGTTGCCCTTGGAATCCTCTTCGCCCACGCTGAGCAGGCCTACGCGAGGCGCCTGGATGCCCAGCACTTCCTCGGCATAGACCGAACCCATGACGGCGAACTGGGCCACGTGCTCCGGCTTGCTGTCCACGTTGGCGCCCACATCCAGGAGCACCGTGGGCCGACCTTTGGCGTTGGGCATGACCCCCGCCAGGCAGGGACGGTCCACGCCGTCCAGCGTGCCGATGACCATGACCGAAGCCACCATGGCGGCCCCGGTGTTGCCCATGCTCACCACGCCATCGGCCTTGCCTTCCCGCACCAGCTGGCAGGCAATCCGAATGGAGCTGTCCTTCTTGTCCTTCAACACCGAGGTGGGCTTGTCCTCCATGGTGACCACGGAGGGTGCGTGCACGATCTCACAGCGCAGGCCCAAGTCGCCCACCAGCCCGTGATGCTTGAGGAGGGGACGCAGCTTGCCCTCGTCACCCACCAGCTGCAGATGCAGGTTGGCATGGTTCGCAAGGGCGAGGCGAGCGCCGTCGAGGGTGGTTCGGGGGGCGTGATCGCCTCCCATCACATCCAGGGCGATTCGAACGACCGACGAGCTGTCCACTCAGGGCCTCAGAGCGTCTGCTGGCTGCGGATCGCCTGTTTGCCGCGGTAGAAACCGCAGGAGGGGCAGACGCGGTGCGGCATCTTGGTCGCGCCACAATTGGGGCAGGTGCTGGAGCTCATGGCGTCCAGGGAGTCGTGGGTGCGGCGGCGGTCACGTCGGGCACGGGAATGGCGTCGCTTGGGATTCGGCATGGGAACCTCGTCGAGTAATCAGCGTTTCAGGCTCAGGGTTTCAGGATTCCAGATCGGAGGTTTTTCCGGCTGGGGTTTCAAGATTCAGCTTCAGCCCGGAAAGGGCTTTGGCCAGGGCGCTCGGTTCGGGCTGGGGGTCCAGCACGCATTGACAGCGACCCTTGTTCCAATTCTTACCACATCGGGGGCAAAGACCCTGACAATCCTCTTTGCAAAGAGGGTGGGGCGACAACTGGAGCAGGAACTGTTCCCGCACCAGGCCCACTTCGTCCAACACGGTTTCGGGCAGGAAGATCACATCCAGATCCTGGCTGCCCAGGGTGTGGGAACCCCGCGCCACCAGATCGGCATCCTTGCTGCCCAGGAACTGCGAATGCACCTGGAGTTCCTGCTCGATGGGTTCCAGGCAGCGGGAGCAGGTGCAATCCCAGCGGGCATGGCCCTTCACGTCCATGAACACGTCGCCATCGGAAGGCAGCAGGAAGAGCTTCCAGCTCAGATCCCGCAGCGCGTCCTGCCCCTCCAGAGGCACGACGGCTTCCCGGCCCTCGACGCGAAGGCCTTCGGCGCCGAGCTTGCCCAGCTCGATCACTTGGGCGCTCCTGCCGCAGGGGTCGCAGCATTGACGTTTTCCGGCAACCGTCCCGGCGCCATCTGGAACGCGGGATATTCCTCGGGATTTCCAGGATCGCCCAGGCATTTCAGCAGATAGGTCCCCTTGGTCGAGGTGCCTTCGAAGGATTGGCCCCAAGGGTCTTTGGCACTGGAATTGGCGGGCATGAAATCCTGCTTCACCAGGGGGGAGTTGGCGTCCACCATGGCTTCGAAACTGGGCAGATCGGGGTAGAAACCGTGCTTCAAGTAGTACTGATCCAGGGCCTTGCTGACCGTTTCTACCTGATCATGGGCTTTGACGGACCGTGCCTGGGAGGAATGCTTTCGGAATTGCACAACCCCAATAGTGCCAAGCACCGCCAGAATGGTCATGGCGACGACGAGTTCGAGGAGGGAGAACCCTAGCTGGCGTGCGCGGCGCATGGTGGCCCCAGGGAAGGAAGGTGAACGAAGGCCGGAGGTCGGAACCATCCGAGCATTTCAGTATGCCACGAAGGGCTGATTTCACAAGGATTCATCATCTTTCAGGGGGGACCGCCCGGCCCCGCTTGAGATATCGGCGGATCAAGCATTTCGAAAGGCGCGGCCTCTGCGTCCCCCCTGACCCCCGCATGAAACCTGGGCCAAACCCGCCTTTCATGCCGTATTCCGAGCGCCTAAACATCATCCTGGACCGACGCAACTCAAGGAGACCACTCGGCCCCGCTTGAGATATCGGCGGATCAAGCTTTCCGAAAGGCGCGGCCTCTGCGTCCCCCCTGACCCCCGCATGAAATGCAGGCCAAGCCCGCCTTTCATGCCGCCTTCCCAACGCCTACGATTCATCCCTGGCCTCGGCCTTGGGCGGGTAGTCGGCGGGATGGGGGAAGGTGGTGGCCAGGGACTCCACGCCGCCCAGCTCGTGGAGCCAGTAGCGGTAGGCGCGAAAGCTCATGCCCAGGAAGCGCGCCGCCTTGGTGCGATTGCCTTCGCAGCGCTCCAGGCCCTGGCGCATCAGATGGCTCTTCAGATGGGCCAGGTAGCCTTCGAGATCCAGCCCGTCTTCGGGGATCGTCACCAGGGGCGCGGCGCGACGTTCCTTCCTCACCTGGCCCAGCACGGCATCGGGAAAGAGATCCGGGCCGATGGTGCCCCCCGCGTTGAGGGCCACGCAGCGTTCCATGAGGTTCTCCAGCTCCCGCACGTTGCCGGGAAAGGCATAGCCTTCCAGCACCGCCAAGGCCTCGGCGCTGAGGCTCATGGGGGGCTTGCCCAGCTTCTTGCAGAAACGCCCCAGGAAATGCTCCGCCAGCACCGGCAGATCCTCCTGGCGATCCCGCAGGGGCGGCAGCTCCACGTGGAGGATGTTGAGGCGATAGAACAGATCCTGGCGGAAGTGCCCCTGCTCCGCTTGGCGCTGCAATTCCTGGTTGGTGGCCCCGATGATTCGCACGTTCACGGGGCGTTCTTCGTTGGCCCCCAACCGCCGTACGCGCTTTTCCTGGAGCACCCGCAAGAGCTTCACTTGAAGGGGCAAGGGCATTTCGCCGATCTCGTCCAGGAAGATCACCCCACCCTGGGCTTCTTCGAAAAGCCCGCGCTTGGGGGCTGTGGCCCCGGTGAACGCGCCTTTCTCGTAGCCGAACAATTCCGATTCCAGCAGGTTTTCCGGCAAGGCTCCCACGTTCACGGGCACGAATGGCCCCTTGGCCCGCTCCGAATAGCGATGGATGAGCCGCGCCACGATCTCCTTGCCCGTGCCGCTCTCGCCAGTGATGAGCACCGTGCTGTCGGCCCGGGCGAATTTCCCGATAAGGGCCTGCACCCGGCGCATGGTGTCGCCCACGCCCACCAGATCGCCCATGTCGTGGATTTCCTGCATCACCGGATGAGCCTGCTCCACGAAGAGGCCCTGCAGCACCTTGATGAGCTCCTGGAGATCGCTCTTGGCCTTGGTGAGGAAATCCACGGCCCCCAGGTTCAGGGCCTGCACCGTGGTTTCCGCGGTGGCGAAGGCCGTCATGATGACCACCGGCGTCTCGATGCCCTGCTCCTTGAGCCACGTCAGCAGATCGATGCCACTGCCATCCTTCAGGCGCAGATCCGACACGATGGCGTGGAAACGCCGTTCCGCCAGAAGCGCCTTCGCTTCCGAAAGCAGGCCCACCGCCCGTACCTCGAACCCGTGCGGCGCCAGCCCCAATTCCAACACCTCCCGAAAACTCGGTTCGTCTTCGAGGATGAGGATGGAGCGGACGGAGGGATCGGTCATTGAGTCATTTCGCAGAGGGGATGCCTTCCATGGTAGCGCGTCGCATCACCGACGATGCCAAGCGGCGGTGCGCTGGAGACCTTCTTCCAGGGAAACCGTGGGAACGAGGCCCAGTTCTTCCCGGATGCGCTGGGTGGAAGGCACGTAACGCTCCGGCTCACGAGAAGGGTCTGGCGTGCCGAGCACCCGGACGCCCTTGCCACAAAGGGTCCGGTTGACGATATCCGCCAGTTCCGCGATGGAGAGATCCGCTTCCGATCCTACGTTGTAGGCCCGGCCACCTTCGCCGCGAACCAGTAAATGCCAGAGCCAGGTCACCAGATCCGTCGCGTAGAGGTAGGAACGGCGCGGCGTTCCATCGCCCTTCACCACGATTGGGCTGTCTGCCAGAACATCCCGCAGGAAGTTGCCGATGGCGAAGTGAAGGTCCAACGGCAAGTGGGGGCCATGGAAGGCAAAGCACCGTGCAACAACCACCGGAAGCCCGTGCTGGCAGGTGTAGATCCCACACAAGGTCTCCGCGGCGCGCTTTCCTTCGGCATAGGCCGCGAGGGGATCCGTGCAATCCGGCCCACCCAGGTAGGATTCCTTCACCCGCTCAACCGCGGCAGGCTGACGACCGTACACGGCCCCGGAGCCAAGAAAGAGCGTGCGGCTCACGCCCCTTGAGTGGGCAAGCTCCAGCGTATTCCGGGTGCCCTCGACAATCGTGTCGAACATCAGCGCAGGGTTCGCCTCCAACAAGGCTCCGCTTGCATCCGTCGCCCCGTGGATGAGGTGGCTGAAGCATCCCTCCACCGCAGGCCAGCGCAACACATTGCCCTGCACGAGCCGCAAGGCGGGATCCTGCGCCAGGTGGGGAGCCTTGGCTGCAAAGACATCAGGACGGCGGGTGAGCGCCACCACTTCGATCCCCAGAGCGAACCTGCGGTTCGCGAGCAGCAAGCTCTCCATCAGCCAGCAGCCCATGAAACCCGTGCCGCCGGTAACGAGCATTCGCGCTCCGCGCAGAGGCTCCCACAACCCCTGCGTCAGGGTGAGCACTTCGTCGAGATCGCTAGCCAAGACCCCAGCCATGGGGCTACTTCCTTGTGAAACAGGATTCGAGCGTACGCGCTGCATGTTCCAAGGCCGCTTCGGACAGCCCCGGATGAACGCCGATCCAGAAGGTCTGGTTCATGATCCGGTCGGTGTTCATCAAGGCTCCGTGAACCCGGTACGTCTGGCCCTGGAAATAGGGCTGGCGGATGAGATTGCCTCCGAAGAGCAGCCGGGTACCAATGCGCTGCTCATCCAGATGCCGCAGGAGCTCCACGCGATTCACGCCAGAGGATTCACGCAGCGTGATGGGGAAGCCGAACCAGGAAGGCTCGCTGCCCGCCGTGGCTTCAGGCAATAGCAGATGCTTTTCCAACGGGGCCAGGCGCTCCTTCAGGAAGACGAAGTTCCGCTTCCGGGCCTCGATGAATCCCGGCAGGCGCCCCAACTGAGCCAGCCCGCACGCCGCCTGCATGTCCGTGATCTTGAGATTGAAGCCCACGTGGGAGTACGTGTACTTGTGATCGTAGCCTTCGGGCAGATGCCCCAGTTTCCAGCCGAAGCGGTTGCGGCAGGTGTTGTCGCAGCCCGGCGGGCACCAGCAATCCCGGCCCCAGTCGCGGAAGGACTCCGCGATGCGCTTCAGCTCCAGGTGACGGGTGAACACCGCCCCGCCTTCGCCCATGGTGATGTGGTGGGCGGGATAGAAACTGAGGGTGGCGATGTCGCCGAAGGTGCCCACCAGCTTGCCTTGGAAGGTGGAACCCAGGGCGTCGCAGCAGTCCTCCACCACCCACAAACGATGCTTCTCGGCCAAGGCCATGACGCATGCGAGATCGAAGGGATTGCCCAAGGTGTGGGCCAACACGATGGCCCTTGTCTTGGGCGTGATGGCCTGTTCGATCAGGGCGGGATCGATGTTGTAGGTGGGCAGGGACACGTCCACGAACACGGGCACGAGGCCGAATTGCAGCAGCGGGTTCACGGTGGTGGGAAAGCCTGCGGCCACCGTGATGACTTCGTCGCCCGGCTTCAGCGCCCGCTCGCCGAGCTTGGGCGACGTGAGCGTGGCCACGGCCAGCAGATTGGCGGACGACCCCGAATTGGCCGTGAGTACGTGCTTCACCCCCAGAAAGGCGGAGAGCTTCTGTTCGAAAGCGTCATTGAAGCGGCCCGTGGTGAGCCAGCCGTCCAGGGCGGCATCCACCAGATGCTGAAGCTCCGGTGCGCCGATGACCTTGCCCGCCGGCGGAACGGCCGTGATGCCGGGCTGGAAGGGGCGTGGTGCCAGGGTTCGCTCCGCGTACTCCGCCACCAGTCCAAGAATGTGTTCGCGCAGTTGCGCATCGGAGAGCGTCTGAGTCATCGGGAAGATCCTGTGCCGTAATCGGAGATCTGCTGGAGCGTGAAAGCCCGCATCGCCTCTCCTCGTTGGAACGCCTTGTGCCAGGCCACGATCCGCTCCAGGGCCGTGGGCAGATCCCAGCGGGGATGCCAATGGAGGTGGGCCTTGGCCTTGGAACAATCCAGTTTCAGGAAGGTGGCTTCATGGGGATGGCGGCCTTGATCCAGACGCCAATGCGCCCCTTCGCCCCAAAGATCCGTCAACCGCTGGACGATCCATCCCACCGGCTGAACGTCCTCGTCGCTGGGGCCGAAATTCCATCCCTCCGCGTAGGGCTGCCCATCCTCCCACAAACGCTCCGCCAGCATGAGGTAGCCCCGGAGCGGCTCCAGCACATGCTGCCATGGGCGCGTGGCGTGGGGATTGCGGATCACCACCGGCTGCCCTGCGCTGAAGGCGCGGATCATGTCGGGAATGAGGCGATCCGAAGCCCAATCCCCGCCGCCGATCACATTGCCCGCCCGCGCCGAAGCCACCGCCACGCCGGAAGAGGCTTCCTTTTCAGAGGCAAAGAAGGAGCGACGGTACCCGGCGATGGCCAGTTCCGCACAGCCCTTGCTGCTGCTGTAGGGATCGTGGCCGCCCATGGGATCGGATTCCCGGTACCCCCATGCCCACTCGCGGTTTTCGTAGCACTTGTCCGTGGTGATGGCCACCACGGCTTTCACGCCCGAGGCCCGGCGCACCGCTTCCAGGAGATGGACCGTGCCCATCACGTTCACGGAATAGGTTTCCACGGGCTCCTGGTAGGAATAGCGAACCAGGGGTTGGGCGGCCAGATGGAACACGATTTCCGGTCGTGCCGCCGCCACCACCTGGGCCAGGTGCTCCAGATCGCGAACATCTCCGATGTGGGATTCAAGGCCCTGGCCCACCTGAGCCACGTCAAAAAGGCTCGGCGTCGTGGGAGGCGCCAGCGCGTAGCCCACCACCTGCGCCCCCAGGGATTCCAGCCACAGGCACAGCCAACTTCCCTTGAAGCCTGTGTGCCCCGTGACCAGCACCCGCTTGCCGCGCCAGAAGTCAGGATTCATGGCCACACCTTCCACGGAGCCTGGCCCGAAGCCCACAGCTCCTCCAGATGCATCTTGTCGCGCAGGGTGTCCATGGGCTGCCAGAAACCGGGATGCAGGAAGGCGGAAAGCTGGCCCATGGCCGCGAGCCGCTCCATGGGTTCCCGTTCCCAGATGGTGGCGTCGCCATCGATGAGATCGAAGACCTTGGGAGAGAGCACGAAGAACCCGCCGTTGATCCAGCCTCCGTCGCCCGTGGGCTTTTCCTGGAAGGCGCGCACTTTGGCGCCCTCCATGCCCAAGGCCCCGAAACGTCCCGGCGGCTGGGTGGCCGTGAGGGTGGCCCAGGTGCCCTGCTGGCGATGGAAGGCCAGAAGGGCCGTGAGATCCACATCGCCCACGCCATCGCCGTAGGTGGCGCAGAATTCCTCTTCTCCTACATACGGACGGATGCGCTTCAGCCGACCGCCCGTCATGGTGCCATCTCCCGTATCCACCAGCGTGACCTTCCAAGGCTCCGCGTGGGCCTGGTGCACCTTCATCTCGTTGTTCGCCATGTCGAAGGTGATATCCGACATGTGCAGGAAGTAGTTGGCGAAGTACTCCTTGATCATGTAGCCCTTGTAGCCCAGGCAGATGATGAATTCGTGAATGCCGTGGGTCGAGTACAGCTTCATGATGTGCCACAGGATCGGCCGACCGCCGATTTCGATCAGGGGCTTGGGGCGAACGATGCTTTCCTCGCTGATGCGAGAACCGAGACCACCGGCGAGAAGTACGGCCTTCATGCTTCACCCCATGTCTGCCAAACGCAGTTTGCTTGGTATTCCTCCCTCGGAAGGAAGGGGAACATGTCATCGAAGGGCATGGACTCCATGCGCCCATCCTCGCGCTTGCGGGAGGCGACACGGGGAATGAGCAGCTGCTCGGGTGGGTTGAGAACCTCGCAGATGACCGGTCCCTGGTAGGCCTTCAGTTCTTCCAACTTTGCGTCCAGCTCACCCTCCGACGCGATCCGAATGTAGTGGATCCCGTAGGCGTCTGCGATCTTTGCCATGTCTGGGAACCCCACTCCGGTTCGGGCACTCTCGCCTATCCGACGGTTTTCGCAGAAATTGGACTGGGTGAGGCGGATGAGAAGGTAGCCACCGTTGTTGTAGATGATGGTTTTCACCGGCAGTTTGTTGTAGGCGATGGTTTCGAATTCCTGCAGGTTGAATTGGACGGAACCGTCCCCGGTGATGCAGTAAACATCGTGCCCTTGGGCTGCGGCCGCCACGCCGATGGAGGCGGGGCTGTAGCCCATGGTGGAAAGGCCGCCGGTGATGATGTGGCGCTGGCCGAATTTCACCTTGAAGGCCTGGGCATGCACATGGAAACAGGAACCCGTATCAAGGACGACGATGGCGTTCCGGTCCAGGCTTTCCGAGAAGAGGCGCGTGAAGTGATAGGAGTTGATCCCTGTCGGCTCCCCTGCATATTCCGGCAGGTCCACGGGGTAGCGGCAACGCCATTCCTGGATCTGGGCAATCCAGCGTGGTCGTTTGGCCGCCAGGGCATCGTTGGATAGCATGGCCCGGAGAAAGGCCCCCGCGTCGAGCTGGAACACTTGGTCGAATTGGACCAGAGGCTTGGCAAGCTCCTGTTCATCCACATCCACAGCGATCTTGAAGGCATGGGGGGCGAAATCCTTGGGGTCCCCGTACCCGACGATGCCCATGCCCAGACGGCATCCCACCACCAGCAGAAGATCGCAGTTCTGGATGGCGAAGTTAGCGGGGCGATCCCCGTAGGTGCCGGGCCGACCGATGAAGAGTGGATGATCGTCCCCGATCAAATCCATGCCTAGCCTGGAGGTCATCACGGGGATATCGAAATGCTCCGCGAATGCGTGAAGCAGCTCGATGGCGTTGGCCGAGCGCACTCCGGCCCCCGCGAGGATGCACGGGCGTCGAGCATCCTTCAAGCGCGCGAGGAGGGATTCGATTTCAGAGGACCGAATCTCGAAGAGCTCCTCGAAGTCGGATTCGAGGGAAGGATCGAAGCTCTTGGCTGCATGGGGATCAAATTCCATGGCCTGCACATCCACCGGGCACTCGAGGTAGACCGGGCCCGGCCGACCATGGGTGGCGAGGAAAATCGCCTTCTCCAGCTCGTAGCGGACCATGGCTGGGTCCGTGAGCATGGCCGCGTATTTGGTGACGTGCTGGAACAGGGGCAGGTTGTCGAACCCTTGGAGGGCGAACTGCCGTGGGCCCGTGATCGTGGCGTGGGCCACCTTCGATTGTCCTGCCACCACGATGCAGGGAGCACTGTCAACATAGGCTCCCACCACCCCGGTGATGGTGTTCAGGGCTCCGGGGCCAGCGGTGACATAGGCCACCCCCAACTTGCCGGTGTAGCGACCGTAGGCTTCCGCGGCCATGGTGGCCGACTGCTCGTGATGGCAGCAGACATAGGATTGCCGCCCATGCTGCACCAGGGCATCGGTCAGATGCATGATCATTCCGCCCGTCACGAGGAAGACGTGCTCCCCGCCTGCTTCATAGAGCCGTTGCGTGATGTAGTCGGCAACCCGCAAGATGCCTCCAGTAAGAATCTGTCACCGGTAGGTGAGATGGTGAAGCCCGGAGGCCGAAAGCCCCAAGATCCTTATCCTACTAACATTGATGCCATTTCAGCGTGCGCTGGATGGCGGTGTCCAAGTCCGTCAGCACCCTCAATCCAAAGTCCCGCTCCGCGGCCTGCGTGTCGGGCACGAGAATGGACGTGGGCACGTTCCTGGACAGAGCCGCGTTGAGGATCACTTCCGGGCTGGGCTGCAGGTGAGAGGACACTTTCCGGGCCAGCGATTCCAAGGAAATTCCCTGGTTGGAACCAAGGTTGTAGGCATGTCCGGTGCGACCACGAGCGAGGATGGTGAGCACCCAGAGGGCCATGTCGGCCCCGTATAGAAGGCTTCGCACCGTTTGTCCATCGCCCATGACCCGGATGGGGCGTTTCTGGAGCGCGTCGTTGAGAAAGGTGTTGATCGCCCAGGGAGCGTCGAGGGGCTGGTAGGCTCCCAGGAAGGCAAATGGACGCACCGTTTGCACAGGAAGCCTGGATTGGCTCCGGGCGGCGGTCATCAGGGTCTCTGCGTAGCGTTTCGCTTCGGCATAGGCGGATTCGACCCCTCCACATGCGGGTGCACCGGCATAGTTTTCGGGGATCCGCTCCAAGCTGGAGGGCTGGCGGCCGTAGATGTTCCCGGAGCTTACGTTGAGGATCATCCGTAGGTTCGCGGCCCGCTCGGCGGCCTGGATCAGCGCCCGGGTCCCATCGGCAATGGTGATCATCGTTCCGATGGGGTTCGTGGTGTGGTTGCGGTTGTCGGGGCTTCCTGCGGCGTGGAGGACGAAGTTCACATCCTTGGGAAGATCGACGATGTCGCGCACGTCGCCTTGAAGGAAGGTGACGTAAGGCTTGGAAGCGATGTGGGGGAGCCGATCCTGGAACTGTGTCCGGTTCCGGGCGAGAAGGCTTAGGCGGATCTGCATCCGCCGATGCTCATTCAGATGGCACACCATTTCCGCGATCCATCCCGCCATGAACCCGGAACCGCCGGTGACCAGCAGGTGCGAATCCCGAAGGGCGTCGAGTCCACCCGCATCATGCTCGGCAACCCGCGCACAGTCCTCCTGCAAGAGCTGAACAGCCTGTCTCATAACCCCGCCTTCTTCTGGGCAGCGAGTTCGGAAGAAACCTCGATGATCAAATCCTCCTGGCCAGCCACGATCCTGCGCCGTCCCAGTTCGAAGAAGATGTCCCTGGGATCGAGGTCGAATTCCTGCGCAAGTCGCTGCACATGCTTGGAGAAGCCGGAGAAGACGCCCGCCAGTCCACTGACCACACTGATGGAACTGATGCGTGGATGCTCTTTCAACAACTCCCCCTCCGCCAAGTCGGCGGCGTCAAGCATGCGATAGAGATCGATTCCGGTCTCGAAACCCATGCGATGCAGGACGGCAACGAGCACTTCCAGTTGGGTGTTGCCGGCGCCCGCACCGAATCCACGGGCACTTCCATCCAGGATCGTGGCTCCAGCTTCCACGGCAGTGATGGAGTTGGCAACGGCCATGCCCAGGTTGTTGTGAGCGTGGAACCCCACCGGAATGGAGAGTGTTTCTAGCAGGTGGTCGATGCGCTCCTTCACATCCGAGGGAAGGTAGTTTCCGGCGGAATCCATGATCACCACGGCCTCCGCACCGTAGTTCTCCATCTTCCTCGCCTCCTCGGCGAGCATATCCTTTCCGATCATGTGGGACATCATCAGCACGCCGAAGACCGTTTTCCCGTTCGCGCGGCAAAACCGGATGTGGCGCTCGGTCAGATCGGCCTCCGTGCAGTGGGAGGCCACGCGAACGACATCCACCCCATAGTCCATGGCCCGTTTCAGATCGCGCTCGATGGTGGCAAATCCCGGAATCACATGGATGCCGAGTTTGCTGTTGGGGAGGTTTTCGCGAGCGGTTCGGAGGGCGGTCTCGTCATCGGTTCGGGCGAGGCCCACCTGCAAAGAAGAAGCGCCCAGGCCGTTGCCGTGCCCAACTTCCACGATGGGAATTCCGGCTTTGTCGGCCGCACGGCAGTAGGTCGCGATCTGCTCGCGAGTGAGCTGGTGCGAAACGGCGTGATTGCCATCCCGCAGGGTGGGATCGCTGATCAGGACGTTAACTGCCTTGGACATCAGGCCCTCCCTTCCTTGGCGAACTCTTCGGCCATGGCGATCGCTGCGCAATTGATGATGTCGAGATTCCCAGCGTATTCGGGGAGGTAATCCCCCCTTCCACGGACTCGGACCATCACCACGATGCGGCCGTTCTCGAGAATCGGTCCGACGATGACGCGGTAACCGGGCACGTAAGATCTGATCTTGGCCACGATCGGGTCCAGCACGGACTTCAAGGCGTCCAGATCCGGATTCCTGACGGCGGCGAAGATGGTGGTCTGCATATCGATGCAGGGAACGGCGGGATTCAAGATCAGGATGGCCTTGGTGTGCTTCGCGCCGGAGAAGGCCTGGATCCCCTTTTCAGTCGTATCAATGTACTCGTCGAGGTTGATGCGGGTGGCTGGACCAGCGCTTTTGGAGGCAATGCTGGAGACGACCTCCAGGTAGTCGATCTCGGAATGGGTTTTCCCGATGGCGTAGGCGACAGGAATCGAGGCCTGGCCGCCACATGTGACCATGTTGAGATTGTCGCTGCCGAGCGAACTGTCCTGGTTGACGGCCGGAATGCAGATGGAACCGATCTTGGCTGGGGTGAGGTCGATCACGCGCAGGCCAAGTGCCTTCAGGATGGGAGCATGCACGGCATGGTCCTTCGCGGAGGTCGCGTCGAAGACCAGATCGATTTCCTGGGCATGTTCTTCGATGTAGGCGATGCTTCGGTCGGAACAGGTCACACCGAGCGCACGGGCCTTGGCCATCCCTGGCGACGTATAGCTCCGACCCACGAATGCGACGCAGGCCAGGGATTCGGATCGCAGTGCTTTGACCAGCAGATCCGTCCCGATGTTGCCGGATCCGAGAATCGCCACTCGATAGTTCTTCACATGGACCTCATGGTTTCGAAAACCGCCAAAGCCTGCATTTTACGTTGATTCGACCCGTTGAGCGGCAATAGGAGTCCTCCGCTTGGAAGGATCGCCCCACCATTTCATCCCACGGGTGGGCCTACCGACCGCGATGCAGTGGGGGAGAGGCTCCCGTTCACCACGGAATCGGCGCCGATGAGGATGCTGCGCCCGAGGCAGGAGCAGGGAGGCGAAGTGGGTGCGCTCATGGTGTTTCCCGGATGGGAACCCATGAGGGTACCGACAAACGGGACCCATTCCGATCCGATGGCATTAGGCTGAATCCTGGGGCGTGGATCGCCTCCAATGGCGGGAGCGCGCAACCCCATGGACCAATCACTGATGGCAACCTTCCTCGAGGCGGAAAAGAAACTGGTCTTCCCTGCGGCTCGACGCCACCCTTACTACATTGCCGCCCCATCCTGGAGCCGAGGCGATTCGGCCGGGGTTCGTGCCCTCTACCTGCTTTGCCACGCCTTGAACCGCGCGGGACAATCGGCCTACATCATCTTCAAGTCGCGAAGGAAGCGCCCGATACCCCCGGATTTCCTCGCTCCCGTTCTCACGGAGGAGACGGCTCAATACCATTTCCGCGAAGGCCTTACACCGATCCTTGTCTATCCAGAGGTGGTCTCCGGCAATCCGTTCCAAGGACCTGTGGTCACTCGCTGGATCCTGAACTTTCCAGGTCTTCTGGGAGGCGATCTCCACTATGACCCTCAGGAGATCCTATTCGGCTATTCGCGTGAGCTGGCCCAGGCTGCGGGATTCCCGGAGCATATCCTGCATGTGCCCACCATCGACACCCGCGTGTTTCATCCATCCGCCTCTGAACAAGTTCGCCGTGGCGCCTGTTTCTATGCCTACAAATACCGGAAAGCATTTCCAGAAGGGCCGCTTTCTCCTCTTACGGAAGGAGCGACGGAAATCACCAAAGGGCTGCCCGATTCCCAAACGCCCCAGCAGATCGCCGATCTTTTCCGGCGATCCGAGGTTTTCTACGCCTACGAAAACACCATGCTCATCTTCGAGGCCATCCTCTGCGGGTGCCCGGCGGTCCTTCTCCCCAACGCCCACCTCACTGAGATCATCGGACGGGACGAACTCGGATCGGAAGGCTATTCATGGGGAAGCGATCCAGAAGACGTAGCTCGCGCCAAGGCCACGGTGGGCCAGGGAGCTCTCAATTTCCTGAAGACCTACGATCTTTTCTGGGAACAGCTGGAACGCTTTGTGGACCTCACGCAGCAACGGGCTGCCAACACCCCTTACACGACCCCTGTTCAGCGCCCTTCCTGGTGGAGCCGGAAGCTGGGGCGTTTCCTTGGATTCAAGGCATCCTAAGCATCTGGAGCCGGTGAAGCACCCTGAAGCCTCCGAGAACCAGCTTGGCCCTTAGTCGGGTCCAACGCTTTCCTTCGAGCGCCGATCTGCGCTCTTGAGCCTGGGCGACCAGGATGCGGCGCGCGACGCCCGAAAAACGCTGTACGTTCTGCTCGGCGGAGCGTGCAAGGGTCTCCCGAAGCACCGGACGCCGAGCAGGGTCTTTGCAAGCATTGCTGCCATGCACCCGATACTGGGCCACCGCCTCAGGCAGAAATCCCACCGCACGACGAGCCAGCAGTTTCAGATAGAAATCACGATCTTCGAGAAAAAGGGTCTCATCGTAGGGACCAACACCTTCCACTGGATCCCAAGCAGAACGCCGCGCCACATAGACCGGGCCGGGAAGGCTCCAGCGCAACAACAGTTCAAAGGGGAGTCGGGACGGATTGTTCAACGCTTCCAGATCCGCGCGGTGGGCACGAAGGGTGCTCGTTTGGGTGAGGGCGCCCTTCCCATCGATGGTTTGGGCATCCCCGAACACCAGCAGCCATTCTGGATGCTGCTCCAACGCCTCGACCCTGGCCTGAATGCCTCCCGGCAGCAGGCGATCATCGCTGGCCACCATGGTGACGAATTCACCCGAGGCCTCGGCGATGAGCCGGTTCAGGGTGCGGCACACCCCCGCGTTGGGTTGGCTCCAGGCCTTGATGCGCGCGAAACGGGCCGCGTTCTGTTCAACCCAGGCGGTCACGATCGGAAAGGAATCGTCCCTGGAGCCGTCATCGAGAATGAGCAATTCCAGATGGGGATAGCCCTCCTCCCGCACGCTGTCCAACGCCTCCAAAACATAGGGCGCATGGTTGTAGACCGGCACAATGACGGAGACCAGAGGAAGCGAAGAGGCGGGAGTCGTGTTCAAGGGTTGCCCAAGGTGAGAATGTTCAGAGCCGACACGAGAAAGGCGAAATCTTCCATTGGCGCATTCTGCTGGGTGGCCAGTCCTGTTGCAGGCTTTATGCGCCTTCTCCTAGGTACCAGGCCACGGTCTGCTGAAGGCCTGCGGCAAAGCCCGTGGCGGGTTTCCAACCCAGCTCGCGCTGGATCTTGGTGGCATCGATGGCGTAGCGGCGGTCGTGGCCGGCGCGATCCTGCACGAAGGTCTTGAGCTTGCGACCGGTACCCTGGGGCCGCTTCAGGCGCTCATCCACGAGATCGCAGAGCAGGTCCACCAATTCGAGGTTCGTGCGCTCGTTGTCGCCACCCACGCAGTAGGTTTCGCCCGCTTGCCCCTTCAGCATCACGGTTTCCAGGGCCGCACAGTGGTCCTCCACGTAGAGCCAATCGCGAATGTTCAGCCCATCGCCGTAGATGGGAATGGCCTCGCCCTTGGCCATGCGGGTGATGGCCAAGGGAATGAGCTTTTCCGGG
>JAJTBC010000277.1 GCA_021287085.1 Bacillota bacterium
TGTCTGGGCCTATCCCTGGGGCTTTGGGGCCAAGGCCCTGTCACGGGGCAGTCTCGTAAAACCTTGGATGTGTTGTTGACGGAAGGGCCGCTTTCCCAGGCGGAAGCCTGCCTTCCTAAGACCACGGACGGCGAGCGCTTCGCCTTGGGCGTGGCCCAGACGCTTCGCGCCTTGGAACGCTTGGGACAAGGATTGCACCGCTACGGCATCCAGGATCATTCTGTGCCGCTCATGCGCTTGCCCGTGCCGCTGAACGAAGCGGCCAAGCCCATTCGCTACCAGGATTTTCGGGGCATCTTCCAGCAATTGGTGAAGGATCTGGCCCAGGCGGAGCGCACCTTGGCCACGGTGCAGGCCAGCGATTTCAAAGTGCCCATGGCCTTGGGGCGCGTGAAGCTGGATCTGGACGGGGATGGCGTGGCCAGCGATCGCCTGCTGGATCTGGTTCGGGAACTGCGGGGGAACTTGCCACCTGAGGTGGACAACGATCTGGTGGTGGCTTTCGATGCGGGCGATGCTGCCTGGCTGCGGGGCTACACCCATCTGCTCATGGCCCTCGCCGATTTCTATCTGGCTTTCGACACCAGGGCTTTCTGGAACGAGTTCGCCCCTCATCTGTTCGCTCATCCCGTGCTGGAACCCGAATCGGTCACTCCGAAGAAGGGCGATTTCGTGCTGCGTTTGGCGGATCCCAAGGCTCTCGGGCGGTTCCGGCAGCATCTCCTGGCCATGGGGCAGCAGTCCCGCCTCAGCTGGCAGCGCATCCAGGCGGAAACCGACGATGACCGCGAATGGCTGCCATCCCCCAGGCAGACCGGCGTGCTGGGCGTGCCCGTGAGTCGCGACATGATCGAGGCCTGGCTCGACATGATCGGTGAGCTGGAGAAGCTGCTGGAAGGCCGCACGGTGATTTCGCTTAAGAGCCAGGGCGACGAAGTGCAGAGGGGCTTCGACCTCAAGAAGTTCCTGGAGCATCCTCCCAGCGCCGTCAACCTGGACCGCTGGTTCAGGAAAGGCCCTGACGCTGCCTATTTCCGCACCGCTCCCGCCGCCGATTCCCGCAAGCTCAATCGCGCGCTACAGGTCTTTGCGGGCAACTTCATGGGCATGGCGCTCTGGTTCAACTGAAGTGAGAATCGTGGGTCCCTGTTTGAGGGTTTGGTATACCCAAAGTTGGTTTGATTTTGGGTATACTCGCCGCCGGGGGTGGCATGAATCGGCGGGCATCACGTTCGGAGCTGACCGGGAAAGAGCCCGAGGGCCTGTCTCCAAGAATGATTCCGTTGGAGACCCAAACGCTCTTCGCCGAGCTTCTGGAAAGGCTCATGGGGCTTGAATTCCAGCGAACCTTTGGGGAGCTGTCAGGTTCTTTCGGCAAGAAAACCAAGGATGGCAAGGATCATTGGTACTTCCGAACCTCCGAGGGAGCCCAGGGGCGTAGCGAGTTCTACCTTGGCGCGGATGATGAGAAAACCCGCCGAAGGATGGCCGAGTATTCCTCCCTGAAACGGGAATCGGAAGAGATCGCTGGCGCGCTCAACCGTATGGCTTCCATGTTGATGCTAGGGGGATGCGCGGCCACGGATCACGCCACTGCCAAGGTCATTCGAGCCTTGGCGTCCAGCGGTCTTTTTCGTCAAGGAGGTGTGCTGGTGGGCACCCATGCCTTTGTGGCGATGGGAAATCTTCTGGGAGTGCGGTGGAGAGGGGCCAGTCGCACCCAGGACATCGACGTGGCCTCGTTCCGCACCCTCGAAGTGGCGCTTCCCCCCATGGAAGAAGGGGTTTGGAGCACCTTGGAATCGCTAAACATGGGCTTTCTTCCCACGCCAGGATTGAACCCCAAGCATTTTTCGACCTCGTACTCCATTCGTGGCCAGAAGCTTCGGGTCGATCTGCTCACCACCGCTTCTCGGCGGGGTCCATTCTCGCCCGTGTTCCTTCCCCGGTTCAAAGCTGCCGCCCTCCCCATGCTTTTTATGGACTACCTGCTGGAGCAACCCGTGGAAGCGATGGTCATCAATGGTGGAGCGACGCTGGTGAGGATTCCTCGCCCGGCCCATTTCGGCTTTCATAAGCTGCTCGTATCCGATGAGCGCCCGGTCACCGAGCAGGCCAAAGCCCGCAAGGACATGGAGCAGGCCTTTGAAGTGCTGGAATACCTGCTGGAGATCCGTCCCGCTGATGTCGAGCTGGCCTTCGATCGTTTGATCGCAAAGAAGCTTCATCAGCGCGTGGTGAACAAGATCAAATCGAGTTTTTCGAATGGGACGGCCCTAGTTGGCTTTATCCAAAACCGAATGCGAAAAAGCTAGAAGTTCCTCAAGTGGGTGAAACACGAATGTTCTCCCTGGGATTTCCGCGATCAGATGATTCCAGATGGGCAATCACCCTTTCCGCTTCTTGAATACTTCGCTCTTGCTTTGGTAGGGGCGGGCCGGTTTGGCGCTCGTGGGCTTGGGGCCGGCGGGCCTGCTCTTTGGTTGCCAGGGGCGCTCCAGGGGATTGGCGCTGGATTTGGGTTTCCATTCATCGCTGGGTTTGCGCGGCGCGGCACCTTTGGGGCGGTCGAATTTCGGTTTGTCGAACTTGGGTTTATCGAACCTGGGTTTATCGAACCTGGGCCGGTCGAACTTGGCGGCATCGTGTCGAGGCCGATCCGCCTTGGGTTTGGGCGGAGGTTCGGGGATGAAGAAGCCCTCATGGCCTTCCCCTTGCACCAGGGAAAGCAGGGCCGCCACCAGGGAAGGCGCGTCTCGATGGCTCAACAGCTGGGCGGCCAGGGCCTGATGGCTGGGCGCTTCCAGCCCTTGCAGGCGCTGGGTCAGACGAGCCAACCGCGCTTCGTGGATTTCCTGTTGGCTGGGCACCGGGCGCCAATCCAGCTTCAGGCCGCCGCGCCGTCCCCAGGCGAGCAGGATGCGGGATTCCTTGAAGTTCACCAAGGCCAACGACGTGCCTTTGGCTCCGGCGCGGCCCGTGCGGCCTGAGCGATGGATGTAGCTTTCGAGCTGCGTGGGAATGCCCATGTGGATCACCAGGGGCAGTCCTTCCACATCCAGTCCGCGGGCGGCCACATCGGTGGCCACGAGGTAGCGGAGCTTGCCTTCCTTGAAGCTGGCCAGGATGCGGTTGCGGGTGCCCTGGGCGAGATCGCCGTGGAGGTGTTCAGCGGCGAGACCGGCTTCCCGCAATTCCTCGGCCACATCCTCGGCTTCCTGCTTGCGCTTGGTGAAGATGAGCGCGCTGGCGGGTTCGTCCTTCAGCAGGAAGTTGACCAGGGCCTTGGCGTGGAACGGCTCGGCAATGAGGCAGGCCGTGTGGGCGATGTCGGCGTGCTGCGTGGCGCCGCCGCTTCCGCTCAGTTCGACCCGGTGCGGATTCTGGAGGAAACGCTGCGCCAGGCTGGCGATGGGGGCGGGCAGGGTGGCGCTGAAAAGGTAGGTCTGGCGCGCCTTGGGGGCTTCCGACAGGATCTTCTCCACATCTTCGAGAAAGCCCATGTTGAGCATTTCGTCGCATTCGTCCAGCACCACCATGGACACCTTGGAGAGATCCAGGGATTTGCGCTCCAGATGATCCATGACGCGACCAGGGGTGCCCACGATGACCTGGGCGCCGAAATGCAGGGCCTTGAGCTGGGGCATGTAGCTGAGGCCGCCCACCAGCAGGGCCGTGGAAAGCTGGGGTCGCACGCTTTGAAGTTCCGCAGCCACCTGTTGCGCCAGCTCGCGGGTCGGCGCCAGGATCAGCGCCTGGGGATGGCGTTCCGGCGTCAGGCGGTGCAGGATCGGAAGGCCGAAGGCCAGGGTTTTCCCGCTTCCCGTGCGGCTCTGCACCAGCAGATCGCGGCCTTCCAGGCCGGGCTGGAAGCACTCCACCTGCACGGGCGTGGGCGACGTGAAGCCGCGCCGGTCCAGGGCGGAAAGAAAAGGTTCGGAGCAGCCCAGGGCTGCGAAGGTAAGGTCAGACACAAACATCTCCCGGAGCACTCGCCGGAAGTGAAATGGCAAAACGTCGCCGCCCGGTCTTGGCCCAATCGAACAGCTTCCCATGGAACTCAGGAAAGATCCACGAAAAACCTTGTGGGACAGCCCGACCGCTTTGCGCCACCGCGCCGGATCTTCTACTCTGGAAGCAATGACCACGATCCTTCTGATACGTCACGGCATCGCCGAAGACCCGCTCCCCGGGCGGCCGGATGCGGAGCGTTCCCTGACGGTGGAAGGATGGGAAAAGACCCGCGCCGCCATGACGGGGCTGGTGCGCCTGGGGCATGCGCCCACCCAGGCCGTGAGCAGTCCGTACGTGCGGGCTGCGCAAACCCTCGTCTGTCTCAAGGAAGCCGCGCCTCTGTGGTTTCCCGTGAGCTACTGGGAAGGGCTGGTGCCCGAAGGCTCCGTGTTCGAGGCCGAGGTCTGGCTGCGAGGGGAACTGGCAGCCCTGGGTTCCGAGGAGGTCCTGGCGCTGGTGAGCCACCAGCCCTTCTGTTCGGAATTGACGCGCCATCTGACGGGCCAGTGGATCGCCTTCAAGCGGGCGGCCTGCGCGGTACTGCGCTTCGAAGAAGGCCGCTTCCGCCTGGAATCCCATTTCCAGCCCAAAGAACTGCGCAAGCACGGAAAGAAAGGATTGATCGACCTGTGAGAGGCCTTCCCCGAACGTTCGTGACGCTGCCTTCAGGTCTGAAGCTCCACTATCGCCGCCAGGGCAATGTGGATGGGCCCTGGGTGGTGCTCCTGAATGGGCTGCTGTCGGACACCACCATGTGGGCCGGTTGTCTGCCGGGCCTGGTCTCGCGCTTCCATGTGCTCACCTTCGATTGCCGAGGCCAGGGCCATTCCGATGCACCGGGCGATGAGGCCTACACCGTGGCCCAGATGGCGGAGGACACCTGGCAGATGCTGGAGGTGCTGGGGATTCGAAACCCATGGCTGGTGGGGCTCTCCAACGGTTCCAACATCTCGCTGGAGCTGTTGACCGCCCACCCGGATGCCTTTGCGGGAGCCGTGCTCACCAGCAGCGCCCCTTGCGTGGATTTCACCGGGCGTCTTCGCATCCTGCATTGGCTGCAATGCCTGGAAGTGGGCGGCCCACTCATGCAGTTCGACGCCGTTGCGCCGTACCTGTGGGGAG
>JAJTBC010000279.1 GCA_021287085.1 Bacillota bacterium
AGCGGGGAAGCGCCCTTGGTGGTGTACGCCTCGGACCAGGGCCATAGCTCCATCGAGAAGGCCGCGCTGCTGGCGGGTTTCGGGCGAACCTTCCTGCGGCTCCTGCCCACGGATGATCGGCACGCCCTGCGCATGGATCTGCTCCGAGAGGCGATTTCCAAAGATATCGAGATCGGCCTTCGCCCCTGCGCCCTCGTGGCCGCCGTGGGCACCACGGGCACCACGGCCCTCGACCCCGTGCAGGAGATGGCGGAGATTGCCAGGTCGCATGGCATGTGGCTTCACGTGGATGCCGCCCTGGCGGGCACGGCCATGGTGCTGCCGGAATGTCGCTGGATGTGGGAGGGCGTCGAGCGTGCCGATAGCCTGGTGTTCAATCCCCACAAATGGATGGGCGTGGGCTTCGATCTCAGCGCCTACTACGTCCGCGATCCGCAGCACCTGATCCGCGTCATGAGCACCAATCCCAGCTACCTGCGCACGGCCCAGGATGGCCAGGTGAGCAATTTCAGGGACTGGCACATCCAGTTGGGGCGGCGCTTCCGGGCCCTCAAGCTCTGGTTCTACCTCATGGACGTGGGCGTGGAAGGCCTCCAGCAGCGCCTTCGGCGCGATCTGGACAACGCCCAATGGCTCAAGGAACGCGTGGACGAAGCTCCTGAATGGGAGCGCCTGGCGCCCGTACCGCTGCAGACCGTGTGCCTTCGCCATCTCCGGCCGGGCCTCGACGAAACCGCCCTGGCCGCCCACAACCTCGCCATCGCACGCCGGGTGAACGAAAGCGGCAAAGCCTATCTCACGCCTTCGGTGCTCAAGGGAAAACAGATGCTTCGCGTCAGCATCGGCGCCGAAACCACCGAGCGTCATCATGTGGAGGCGCTGTGGCAGAGGCTGCTTGAGGCTTCCCTGCAAAATTGATGCGCTTTCCTCCGTAAAGGAAAGCGCATCAATCCGACCCCAGGAACTTACTTCGTCTTGACAGGATCCGCCGGTCGGGTGGGCAGCTTCATGGGCTTTTCGGCGATCTTCTGCAGGAGCACCTGCACGCCGCGCTCCAACTGACGATCGTGGCCCGCAAGCATGGAGGCGGGATCGTTCTCCACCTCGATGTCGGGGCTCACGCCCTCGCCTTCGATGATCCACTGGCCCGTGGGCGAATTGGTGCCGGAGCGGGGCACGAAGACGCTGCTGCCATCCAACAGCGGCGTGTTGCCGCCGCCCACCACGCCGCCCCAGGTGCGCTTGCCGATGAGAGGGCCAAGGCCCGCAAAACGGAAGTGGTAGGGGAAGATGTCGCCATCACTGGCGCTGGTTTCGCTGATGAGCGCCGCCAGGTGGCCGTGGAACACGCTGCTGGGATAGGTCGTAGGCTGGTCGCCGTTCATGCCGAAGCGCGTGCCCAGCAGGGTCTTGCCGAGGCGCTCCAGGATCATCTGGCTGATGTTGCCGCCGCCGTTGGCGCGAACGTCCACCAGCAGCCCTTCCTTACGGATCTGGGGATAGAACCACTTGATGAACTCGTACAGGCCCGGCGCACCCATGTCCGGCACGTGCAGGTAGCCCACTTTGCCGCCGCTGAGCTTGTCCACGGTTTCTCTGGAACGCAGCACGAAATCCAGGTAGCGCAGATGGGCGTCACTGTCGATGGGTCGGTACGTCACCTGCCGCGCGCCTTCCAGCGTGGGTTTGTCGTTGAGGGTGAAGGTCACGGCGAAGGTCTTGTGGCGCAGCATCTGGTAAGGATTGCCTTCGGCCTTCAACTCCTGCCCGTCGATGGCAAGAATGTAATCGCCTTCGCGGGCGTCCACGCCCGGTTCCGTGAGGGGGCTGCGGTACTTGGGCTCTTCGTTCTGGCCTCTGAAGATTTTAGTGATGCGGTAGCGACCGGCCTTTTCGTCCAGTTCGATGCGGGCCCCCGGCAGGCCTACCTTGGCACGGGGCGGCAGG
>JAJTBC010000001.1 GCA_021287085.1 Bacillota bacterium
CCGTACGATGCCCACGACGACGAGAAGATCAGCCTGCGCGGTCACACCGATGAGGTGGCGGCGAAACTTGCGGCGGAAATCCAGGCGCGGCTCGAAAAGGCCGGTGTGGAAGTCATCGAGGCTCGCATCAGCCATCTGGCCTACGCGCCGGAGATCGCCCAGGCCATGCTCCAGCGCCAGCAGGCCAGCGCCATCATCGCCGCGCGGCAGAAGATCGTGGAAGGGGCCGTGGGCATGGTGGAAATGGCGCTCGAAATGCTCGACGCCAAGCAGACCGTGCGTCTCGATGAAGAACGCAAGGCGGCCATGGTGAGCAACCTGCTGGTGGTGCTCTGCGGCGAACGCTCCACGCAACCTGTGGTCAACACCGGCACCATCTACCACTGACGGGCCCGGAATGGCGGAACGCAAACCCTTTCTTCTCCGGGTGGATCCGGCCTTGCTGGAGGCCGTCCAACGCTGGGCGGACGAGGAGCTTCGCAGCCTCAACGGTCAGATCGAATTCCTGCTGAGGAAGAGCCTGAACGAACAAGGGAGGCTTCCGAAGAAGCCTCCCTCCAAACCGTCCCGATCTTCTACTTCGTGATGCCCAGCTGGTTCAGCATCCAGGCATAGTCGAAAGCCACGTCCTTCAGCCGGTCATAGCGGCCGGATGCGCCGCCGTGTCCGGCGGGATCCATCTTGCATTTGAACACCAGCGGGTTCGTGTCGGTCTTGAGGCTGCGCAGCTTGGCCACGTACTTGGCGGGCTCCCAGTACATCACCTGGCTGTCGTTGTAGCTGGTGGTCACGAGGATGGCAGGATAGGCGCCCTTCTTGAGGTTGTCGTAGGGGCTGTAGCTCATCATGTAATCGAAGGCGGGCTTCTCGTTGGGATTGCCCCACTCCAGGTACTCGCCCACGGTGAGGGGCAGGCTGGCGTCCATCATGGTGTTCATCACGTCCACGAAGGGCACGGCGGCATGAACGGCCTTGAACAGATCGGGGCGGAAGTTCACCACCGCGCCCATGAGCAGCCCGCCGGCGCTGCCGCCCTCGGCCACGATGCGGTCCTTGGCGGTCCACTTCTCCTTGATGAGGTATTCGGCGCAGTCGATGAAATCGAAGAAGGTGTTCTTCTTCTTCATCAACATGCCATCGTCGTGCCAGGGCTCACCCAGTTCGTTGCCGCCGCGGATATGAGCCACGGCATAGGCCACACCGCGATCCAGCAGACTCAGGCGACCGATGCTGAAGGTGGCCGACATGCCCGCGCCGTAGCTGCCGTAGCCGTAGAGGTAGAGCGGCGCCGTGCCGTTTCGCTTCAGTCCTTTGCGATACACGATGGAGATGGGCACCTTCACGCCATCCCGAGCCGTGGCCCACAGCCGCTCGGTGGCGTAGTTGGCCGGATCGTAGCCGCCCAGCACTTCCTGGCGCTTGAGTAGCTTGCGCTCATGGGTGGCGAAATCGTAGTCGTACACGGTGGAGGGCGTCACCATCGACTGGTAGCTGAAACGCCATACGTGGGTATTGAATTCCGGCGTATGAGCCGGGGAGGCGGCGTACACCGATTCGGGGAAGGTCACGTCGTGCCACTTCCGGGTCTTGAAATCCAGGATGCGGAAGCGCGAAAGGCCCTGGTGCTTTTCGATCACCACCGCATGATCCTTGAAGAGATCCAGGCCCTCCACCAGCACGTCCGCCTTGGCGGGCACGAACTCCTTCCATTGCTTGGGATCGTTCACAGGGGCGGTAACGATGCGGAAATTGCGGGCATCGCGATTGGTGCGAATGTAGAACAGACCCTCTCGATGATCCACGGTGTACTTGTGGCCCTTCTCGCGTCCCAGCACGGTCTTGAAGGCGCCCTTGGGCTGATCCGAAGGAAGCAGCAGCGTTTCCCAGGTGTCGGTGCTGCCCAGGGTCAGCGCAAGGTAGCGATGGTCCTTGGTTTCGCCAAGACCCACACCGAAGAGCTCGTCCTTTTCCTCAAACACCAGTTCGGGCTTGCCGCCCAGTTCCAGTCGCCAGAGCTGATTGGAACGCTTGGTGACAGGATCTTCGGTGACGTAGAAAAGAGTCTTGCTATCCGCAGCCCAGGCCGTGCTGGTCACGCGCTCGGCAGTGTCGGGCAGGATGCGGCCCGTGGCCAGTTCCGTGACGAAGAGGCGGTACTGCCGGAAACCGCTGGTGTCCGTGAGATAGACCATGCGCTGGTTATCGGGGCTGACATCCATGCCACCCAGCGAAATGAACTTCAACCCCTTGCCCATTTCGTTGAGATCCAGCAGAACTTCTTCGGGCGCGTTCATATCGCCTTTACGGCGGCACTGGATGCCGTACTGCTTGCCTTCTTCGGTGCGGGAGTAGTACCAGTAGCCGCGGTCCAGAGTGGGCACGCTGAGATCCGTCTGTTTGATGCGCCCCAGCATTTCCTTGTAGAGCGTTTCCTCCAGCGGCTTCTGGGCCTGGGTCATGGCTTCGGTGTACGCGTTTTCCGCTTTCAGGTAGTCCTCCACGGGTGCCGTGCCCTTCTCGCGCAGCCAGAAATAGGGGTCGTTGACCTTCTGGCCGTGCCAGGTCTGGATGTGGTC
>JAJTBC010000002.1 GCA_021287085.1 Bacillota bacterium
GATGCCGCGATCCTCCACGATCTGATAGCGTGTCTCCGCCGCCTTGTAGGCTTCTTCCGCCAGGTCGCGGGTGGTCTTGGCCGCCCGATACGCCTGATCGGAGATGAGGCCTTCCTTGAAGAGCGAGGCCTGCTGCGTGTAGTCCCGTTCCGCATTGCGGAAGCTCACCTTGGCCTGGGACAAGTTGCCCTTCACATCGGAAAGGGTCTGGGCCTGGTTCACGTCCGGCTCGACCTCGGCCAGCACTTCGCCCGCCCTGACCACGGCCCCTTCGCGAACCTTGAGGCCCACGATCTTGCCGCTCACCGTGCTCTTGACGTCCACCTTGGTCACGGGATCCACGGCGCCCACTTCCCGCACGCTGATCTGGAGAGCCTCCTGCTGGACCTTGCCCAGGCGGAAGGGTGTTGCGTCTCCCGAGCCTTTGCCGCCTTTTCCCTTGAGTGCCGCGGTTCCCACCACTGCGATGAGTCCAATCGCGCCAATGATCCACCAACGCTTTTTCATGACCACTCCCAAAGAGGAACCATTTCCGGCATGTCAATGAAGCCCTACGAACCAAGCCTAACGGTCGTTTAGAGCGGAAATGAAAGAAATTCGGCCGTCCCGCCTCCTTTACCGGCGAATGGCTGCCTTTCACCGGAGAAAGGCAAATCAGAGCACCACGGAGCACGAGATGCCATGTGAACCTTCACCTCTCCTGCCCTGGCGAGGGCCTTTCTCTTTTGGTTGTTCCAGGGATCGCCAGTAAACTGATGGATTGGAGTTCAGAATGCCCATGCGTGAAATGGACAAGGCCTTTGATTTCAGGACCGCTCAGACCCGCTGGTACGAGACGTGGGAAAAGGCGGGCATTTTCGAGGCGCAGCCCAAGAGCGGCAAGCAGCCGTGGTCCATCGTGATCCCGCCGCCCAACATCACGGGCAACCTGCACATGGGGCACGCGCTGGTGTTCACCCTCCATGACGTGTTGACGCGCTTCAAGCGCGCCCAGGGTTTCGACGCCGTGTGGGTGCCGGGCGTGGATCACGCGGGCATCGCCACCCAGATGGTGGTGGAGCGACAACTGAAAGCCGACACGGGAAAGACGCGCCACGACTTGAGCCGCGAGGAATTCCTGGAAAAGCTCTGGAGCTGGAAGGAGCAGAATCAGGGCGCCATCGAGAACCAGTTGCGGCGCATGGGGGCCAGCGTGGACTGGACCCGCAAGCGCTTCACCATGGACCCTGACCTCAACAAGGCCGTGCGCAAAGTGTTCGTGGAAGCCTATCGCAAGGGGCTCATCTATCGGGGCCCGCGCATGATCCAGTGGGATCCCGTGAGCCATACGGCCCTCAGCGATCTTGAAGTGAAGTACGTCGAAAAGCAGGGCAAGCTCTGGCATCTGCGCTATCCGCTGGTGGATGGCGGCGGCAGCGTGGTGGTGGCCACGACCCGGCCCGAAACGATGCTGGGCGACACGGCGGTGGCTGTGCATCCCGACGATGCCCGCTACGCGCACCTCATCGGCAAGAAAGTGAAGCTGCCCTTGACGAACCGCGAGATCCCCGTGGTGGCCGACGCCTTCGTCGATCCGGCCTTCGGCACCGGGTGCGTGAAGCTCACGCCCGCCCACGATCCCAACGATCACGAAGCGGGCAAGCGGCTGGGGTTGCCCTCCATCACCGTCATCGGGTTCGATGCCAAGATGACCGCCGAAGCCGGTTCCGATTACGCGGGACTGGATCGCTTCGAAGCGCGCAAGAAGGTGCTGGCAGACCTCGAAGCCCAAGGCTTTCTGGAAAAGATCGAAGACTACACCCATCAGGTGAGCGTCAGCGACCGTACCGGAGCCGTGCTGGAGCCGCTGGTGTCCACGCAGTGGTTCATGGATGTGACGGAAGCGGCCCAGGCCAGCCTCGCGGCGGTGCGCGACGGCCGCATCCGTTTCACGCCCAGCCATTGGGAAAGCGTGTGGGAACACTGGCTCACCAATATCCAGGACTGGTGCATCAGCCGCCAGCTCGTGTGGGGCCATCGCATTCCTGCCTATACCTGCGGGCGCTGCGGATACTTGGCGGTGGAGACCGATTGTCCCGCCATGTGCCCCCACTGTGGTGGCACGACCTTCGAGCAGGACCCCGACACCCTGGATACGTGGTTCTCGTCGGCCCTGTGGCCCTTCAGCGTGTTCGGCTGGCCCCAGGAAAGCGAGGATCTGAAGCGCTACTACCCCACGGATGTGCTCATCACGGGCTACGACATTCTGTTCTTCTGGGTGGCGCGCATGGTCATGGCGGGCCTCGCCCAGATGGGCGACGTGCCCTTCAAGCAGGTGTACTTCAATAGCCTGGTGCGCGATGCCCACGGCCAGAAGATGTCCAAGACCAAGGGCAACGTCATCGATCCTGTGTTGACCATGGAAGAGTTCGGCACCGACGCGTTGCGCTTCAGCCTCGCCATCATGGCTGCGCCGGGTACCGATATTTCGCTCTCCGACAGTCGTCTCCAGGACAGCCGCAACTTCTGCAACAAGTTCTGGAATGCCGCGCGCTTCGTGCAGATGAGCCTGGGTGATGACGTGGATCTTGCGGTGGAGCCGGTTTTCGGCGAGGCCGAGTTCTGGATGGCTTCGCGGCTCCGCGAGGATCTGACCCGAGTGACCGAAGCTCTCGAAACCTTCCGTTTCCACGAAGCTGCCGAGATCCTCTACCACCTCGTCTGGGACGATTTCTGCGCCACCTACATCGAGCTGGCCAAGCTCACTCTGCAAAGCGGTACGCCCGCGCAGAAGGCCGCCATCCTGCATTTCCTGGATATCCTGCTGCGCGCCCTGCATCCCTTCGTGCCCTTCCTCACCGAAGAAATCCACGAAGCCGTGATGGTAGAGCGCCTGCCTGAAGGAGAACCGAAATTGTTGGCCGCTCGGAGCTGGCCCATGGCCGATCCGCTGTTGCAGCGCACGGGCGGTCATCCCGATCTCGTGCCCATGCTGCAGGAAGCGCTCACGGCGCTGCGCCGATTGAAGAAGGAAAACGGCGTGGACGATGCCAAGCGGGTGCCGGCCCACTGCACCGTGAAGGTGCTGGAACCCTTCGCGGATGCGCTCAAGAGCTTGGCTCGCCTGGAAAGCCTGACCTTCAGCGAGGGTGGCATCGAGGGCCCCACCCGGGCTCTGGCCGTGGTGACCGGCGGTGCGGTGGCGTTGGAATTGGCGGGGCTGAAAGATCCCGCCGCCGAGCGCGCCAAGCTGGAAAAGGAACGGGACAAGCTCCAGAAGGAACTGGAAGGCCTGCGCAGCCGTCTTTCCAACGAAGGCTTCCTGGCCAAGGCCCCGGCGGAAGCCGTGGCTACCCAGCGCCAGCAGGCCGCCGAAAAGGAAGCCCGCCTTCAGCAGGTGTTGGTCCTGCTCGGCTAGCAGTTCATTTCAAGGGATGCGGCCTCCACGCAAGGGCGTGGAGGCCGCATCTGTCTAGCGGGTACGCGCCAGGCTGGCCTTCACGAAGGCCGTGAAAAGCGGGTGCGGGGCCAGGGGCTTGGATTTGAATTCCGGGTGAAACTGGCAGCCCAGGAAGTACGGATGATCGGGGATTTCCACGATCTCCACGAAGGTGCCATCCGGGCTTAGGCCCGTGAAGGCCATCCCCTTGCCTTCCAGGATGGGCCGGTATTCTGCCTGATTGAACTCGTAGCGATGACGGTGGCGTTCGCTGATGCGGGTGGAACCGTAGGCCTGGTGCGCGAAGCTTCCCTCCTGCAGGACGCAGGGGTAGGAGCCCAGGCGCATGGTGCCGCCCAGTTCTTCCACGTCCACCAGTTCGCGCAGCTTGAAGATGACGCGATGCTTGGGGTTCTCCTCGAACTCGGTGCTATCGGCGCCCTCCAGGCCGCAGACGTGGCGGGCGAATTCGAGGCTGGCCATCTGGAGGCCCAGGCAGATGCCGAAGAAGGGCACGCGGTTTTCGCGGGCGTAGCGCACGGCTTCGATCATGCCCTGGGTGCCGCGCACGCCGAATCCGCCGGGCACCAGCACCCCTTGGCAATCGCCGAGAAGCGCCTCCGCGCCCTGGGTGATGATGTCATCGCCTTCGATCCACTTCAGATCCACCTGGGTTTCCAATCCGTAGCCCGCGTGGTGGAGGGCTTCGATGAGGCTCTTGTAGCTTTCCTTGAACTCCACGTACTTGCCCACCACGCCGATGCGGACCTGGCCCTTGGGATGGTGGATGCGATGGACCAACTCCTTCCATCGGCTGAGATCGGGCTCCGCCTGGGGAAGATTCAAGAGCGCGGCCACCTTGGCGTCGAGGCCCTCGGCATGCAGATTCAGAGGCACCTGGTAGATGGTGTTGGCATCCTGGCAGCTGAAGACCGCGTCGGGTGTCACCGAACAGAAGAGGGCGATCTTGTCCTTCAGGGCGCGGGGAATCTCCTGCTCGGCGCGGCACACCAGCACATCGGGCTGGATGCCCAGCGCGCGCAGTTCCTTCACGCTGTGCTGGGTGGGTTTGGATTTCAGTTCGCCCGCCGCGCGGATGTAGGGCACGTACGTGAGGTGCATGTTGAGGGCATTGCCCAGTCCGGCCTCGATGCGGAATTGCCGGATGGCTTCGAGGAAGGGCTGGCTTTCGATATCGCCCACGGTGCCGCCGATCTCGACGATGACCACATCCACATCCTTGGCCACTTTCTTCATGACGGCCTTGATCTCGTCGGTGATGTGCGGAATGACCTGCACCGTCTTGCCGAGGTAGTCGCCGCGCCGCTCCTTCTGGATCACGGTGTTGTAGATGCGGCCCGTGGTGATGGTGTGGTTCTGGCTCGTGGGCACCGAGGTGAAACGCTCGTAGTGGCCCAGATCCAGATCGGTTTCCGCGCCGTCATCGGTGACGAAGACTTCGCCGTGCTGGAAGGGAGACATGGTGCCCGGATCCACGTTGAGGTACGGATCCATCTTCATCAGCGTCACCTTCAGGCCGCGGGCCTCCAGCAGCGCGCCCAGGCTGGCCGCCGCAATGCCTTTTCCAAGGCTCGACAGAACTCCGCCGCTCACGAACACGAATTTGGTCATGGGAAAACTCCTGGAAAAAGTGAGCACGCTTGGGGGGCAGCATTCACCAGAAAGGGCACTAAGGAAAAAACACAAAAGAAGGTCGGATCGAGGTGGTCACGACACTACATTTCCTCCGGGGCCTGAATGCCCATGAGGAACAGGCCTTGTCGCAGGGCACGGGCGGTGGCGAGGGAGAGAGTCAAACGGGCATCGCGCACTTCCGGGGCGTTTTCGGCCCAGAGGATGGGGCAATGGGTATAGAAGGCGGAGAAGGCTTTGGCGATGGCGAGCAGCTGCCGCGCCAGGGCCGTGGCCATGTTCTCCCGCTGCACGGTGCGAAGGGCGTCGGGCAGACCGGCCAGTTCGAACAGCAAGGCCTGGGCCGAGGGATGGTCGAGGCCCTGGAGGGAGGCAGGCACGGCCTGGGAGGGAAAGGGCAGGGCGGCCTCACTGGAAGCCATGGGCTGCGCCATGGCCGCCCAATCGCCTCCCGCCTTGCGCAGCACGGAGCAGATGCGGGCGTGGGCGTACTGCACGTAGGGGCCCGTGTCGCCGTCGAGGGCGATGACGCGATCCCAGGTGAAGGTGATGGGCTTCACGCGGTCGTTGAGCGCATCGAAAAACACGACCGCGCCCATGCCCAGTTGTTCGGCCACCCGCGCCTTGTCGTGAAGCTCGGGATTCTTTTCGTCGATGATGGCCAAAACCCGCGCCACCGCTTCGTCCAGTACATCTTCCAGGAACACCACGTTGCCTTTGCGGGTGCTCATCTTGCCTTCGGGCAGCTTCACCATGCCAAAGGGCGTGTGGGACATCCGTCCTTCGAACCACGGATCGAGCTTGGCCAGCACGGCGAACAGCTGCTGGAAGTGCAGGATCTGATCGCTGCCCACCACGTAGAGGCAGCGGTCGAAATGATAGGTGTCGCGCCGATACAGGGCCGCCGCGAGATCGCGGGTGGCGTAGATGCTGGTTCCATCAGCCTTCAGCATGATGGAGGGTGTTTGGATGCCGCGATCTTCCAGCCGCACGATCTGGGCGCCGCCGTCACCGGGCTCCAAGAGGTTGGCGGCTTTGAGCGTGTCGATGGCGTTCGCGAGCTTGTCCTCGTAGAAGGCTTCGCCATCCATGGCATCGAAACTCACGCCGAGGCGGTCGTAGATCCGCTGGAATTCTTTCAGCGAAACCTCGCGGAACCACGCCCAGAGCCGTCGTGCTTCCGCATCGCCTCCTTCGAGCTTCTTGAACCAGGTGCGCGCTTCGGCGCGCATGTCAGGCTGCGCCTCTTCCTCCTGGTGGAAGCGCACGTAGAGCTGGAACAGCCGGTACAGCGGCGTACGGCGCTTTTCGGGAATTTCTTCGGCCCAGGCGAAATCCTGATCCAGCGCTGGATTGTCTGTTTCGGCCCAGCGTTTGTAGGCCGCCAGCAGCGTCCCGAACTGCGTGCCCCAATCGCCCAGATGGTTGAGGCGCCAAACGCGACAGCCCAGGTAGCGGTTCACCTGGGCCAGGGTGTGGCCGATCATGGTGGAGCGCAGGTGCCCGATGGTGAACAGCTTGGCGATGTTGGGACTGCTGTATTCCACCAGCACGGTTTCATCGTGGGGTTGGGCGCTGCCGAAAGCCGGGTGGGCGACCAGGGCCTCGAGCATCAGCCGAGCGCGGGTTTCCCCTTGCAGCTTGAGATTCAAGTACGGTCCGGCCGCAAGGATCTCGGCCCCTTCCAGGGAAAGCTGGGAAGCCAACTCCTGGGCCAATTGCGCGGGATTCTTGCCCAAAGCCTTTGCCGCGCGGAAGCAGGGAAAGGCAAAGTCGCCCAGCTCGGCGCTCTTGGGCCGCTCGACGATAATCTCTTGGCCCGGCAACGCCGATTCCAGCTTGGCTTTAAAACTCGCCTTCACGCGCTCCATGACATCCCTTTTCCGGAAGCCTGGGGCCTCCTACCAGAATGCCTGAGTTGGGCCAAAGCGGGAAGGGGGCGAATCCTATTCAGGAGGGACCATTCAGTCTCACGTATCAAACCCATGCAAGGCCCTTGTTTGTTACCGTGACTCGAATGATTTCCCTTGACTTTCAACCCTGGAGCGATAGGCTGGATTTTCACGCTTGAAGGGCAATGCGCCCGCAGCAGGAGTTGAAACGCAATGGCAAACCACAAGTCCGCTTCCAAGAAGGCCCGCCGCGACGCCGAAGCCCGTCTGCGCAATCGTGCCAACCGCTCGGCCATGAAGAGCAGCCTGAAGAAGTTCATGAGCGCCGTGACCGCAGGCAAGAAGGATGAAGCCTCCGCCCTGCTTCCCGGCACCCTGGGCGTGATGGACAAGGCCGTGCGCAAGGGCGTGATCCACAAGAACGCCGCCAACCGCGCCAAGCGCCGCCTCACCCGCAAAGTGAACGCCCTGGCGTAAGCGAGTCAAAGCCATTCTTGAAGAGCCTGGCCAAGTGCCGGGCTCTTTGCGTAGGTAGTCTCGCGTATCCCGCAGGGATACCGAGAGCGTGAACGCCCTGGCGTAAGCGAGTCAAAACCATTCTCGAAGAGCCTGGCCAAGCGCCGGGCTCTTTGCGTAGGTGGTTTCATAACCTATCGACAAAGATGATGGCGGATGATTGTTTAGTGTTGTTTTTAAATTATTTATGGTTAATTGCGAAATAATCTCATGAATTTTTTCTCCTTTTCGGTACCATGGGTGCCACCTGTTTCCACCCAGGGAGGCTTTCATGAAGATGCGAGCGGCGGTCATCGGGGTGTTGGTGCTCTTGGCCATGGCGGGCTGCAGCAGTGGTGGGGATGAAGCCACCAACACGCCGCTGCCTCCTTCGGCGCAAGGCTCCTACCAAGTGGTCGCTTGGAACGATCTGGGCATGCATTGTTTGAATCCCAGCTACGACACGGCGGTGATCCTGCCTCCCTACAACACGGTGTGGGCCCAGGTCATCAAGCGCGGAAACCCGCCCCAGGTGATCACTTCCGGGGTGACGGTCTCCTATCGCATCGTCAACAACACCACCTCCCAGGGAAAGGGGCTGTTCTCCCAGTTCTGGCAGTACGCTCAAACGCTATTTGGTGCGCAGCCCGCCCTCGACAAAGGACTGAATCTTGATGATCCGGGCGTCAGCAACGGGCTTTCGGGCACCATGCTGGCGAAGGCGGATCATTTCGTGGTGAGCGGCATTCCCGTGGTGCCTTACAACGATGGTTCTTCCACGCGCAATCCCTACCAGACGGCGGAAATCACGGTGACTGATGGAAATGGAACGGTGCTGGCCAAGACCTTGACCACGGTGCCCACGTCGGAGGAAATCAACTGCGGCAAATGCCATGCGCCCGGTGGCAGCCAGACCCAAGTGTTCAACGACATCCTCGCCAAGCACGACGCCAGCCATCACACGAACCTGTTGAACCAGAAACCGGTGCTTTGCGCCAAGTGCCACGGCAGCCCTGCGTTGGGGGCCATGACCGCAGGTTCGTCGGGCCTCTTTCTTTCCCAGGCCATCCACGGATTCCATGCCGGGCTTGGCACTCAGCCCGCTTGCTACGATTGCCATCCGGGGCAAAGCACCCAATGCAATCGCAGCGCCGCCCATACGGCCGCGGATGGAGGCTGCACCAACTGCCACGGCACGCTGGCCAATGTGGCTTCTTCGGTCGGATCAGGTCGTGTCCCTTGGGTCAGCGAACCCAAGTGCGTGACCTGCCATAACGTCAATGCTTCAGGCACCACCGGGACCACGGCCATTCCCCAGGTGGATACGGGAACGGCCCTCTATCGCAATTCCAAGGGGCATGGCGGCGTCTATTGCGCGGGCTGTCACGGCAGTCCCCACGCCATGTTCCCCGTGAGTACGGCTTCGGCTGACAAGACCGGCCAGAATTACCCTGCGCAGTACCAGCCTAAATCCATGACCCTGGGCGATTGCCGCAATTGCCACAGCAACTCCCGGGGCGGCGGCACCAACTTCGCGGGAGAGCATGCCTCCCGAACCTCCGCCTGCAACATCTGCCACACCGGCTTCCAGAATGCGAGCAATACCGCGAACTTCCCCCACGGCTTCCAGTGGAAACGCCGGTGAACAGACAGGCAGAAGGGACCGGGAAGGCACTCCTCCGCCCGGTCCCTCCCTGTAAACATTTCTTCTAAAGGTTGTCCCGCTTTTCCGACTTCTTTCGCTCGTTGGCGCCCAGCACTTTCTTGCGCATGCGGATGAAGTTGGGCGTCACTTCCACCAGTTCATCGTCGTCGATGTACTCGAGGGCCTGTTCCAAGGTGTGTTCCCTGGGCGGCGTCAGGCGGGTGGCGTCGTCGCTGCCGCTGGCGCGCATGTTGGTGAGCTTCTTCCCCTTGGCGATGTTCACCACGAGATCGTTGTCGCGGCAGTGTTCGCCCACGATCATGCCTTCGTAGCAGCGGGTGCCGGGATAGATGAAGAAGACGCCGCGATCCTCCAGGTTCATGATGGCGTAGCCCACGGCCTCGGATTGATCCATGGAGATGAGCACGCCGTTCTTGCGGCGCGGCATGTCGCCCCGGTGGGGGCCATAGTGGCTGAAGATGCTGTTGAGGATGCCTTCGCCTCGCGTATCCGTGAGGAATTCGCTGCGGTAGCCGATGAGGCCGCGGCTGGGGATCTTGAAGTGGAGACGCACACGGCCCAGTTCGTTGGCCATGTCCTGCATCTCGGCCTTGCGGGCGCCGAGCTTTTCCATCACCACGCCCATGTAGGCGTCCGGCACGTCCACCTGCAGGTCTTCGTAGGGTTCTTCGCGCTCGCCAGTTTCCGGGTTGGTGTGGATGATCACTTCGGGACGGCTCACGCACAGCTCGAAGCCTTCGCGGCGCATGGTTTCGATGAGTACCGAAAGATGCAGCTCGCCGCGACCGGAGACTTTCCAGGCATCGGGAGCGTCGGTGTCCTCCACCCGCAGCGCCACGTTGTGCTGCAGTTCCTTGGTGAGCCGTTCACGGATGCGGCGGCTCTGAGTGTGTTTGCCGTCCTGACCGGTGAAGGGGCCGGTGTTCACCATGAACATCATGGAGATGGTGGGTTCGTCGATGTCCACGTAGGGCACGGCCTGGGGGTTCTCCAGGCTGGCGATGGTCTCGCCCACGCGGATATCCGGGATTCCTGCCAGAGCCACGATGTTACCCGCACTGGCCTCAGTGAGGTTCACGCGTGAAAGGCCTTCGAAGCCATAGAGCATGGTCACTTTGTGCTGCTGGATGGAGCCGTCGCGCTTCACCAGCGCCACCTGGTCGCCCACCTTGAGGGTGCCGTTGAAGATGCGGCCCACGCCGATCTGGCCCACGAAGTCGTTGTAGTCCATGAGCGTGACCTGCATCTGCAAAGGCAGAGAGGCATCGCCCTTGGGGCGGGGGCAGTACTTCACGATGGCGTCGAAGAGCGGATCCATGCTCTCGGGATTGTCGTTCACGTCATTCAGGGCATAGCCCAGCTTCGCGCTGGTGAAGACGGTGGGGAAATCCAACTGCTCGTCATGGGCGCCCAGCTCGATGAGCAGTTCGAACACCGCATCCTGCGTCCACAAGGGCCGTGCGCCGGGGCGATCCACCTTGTTGATGACCACGATGGGCCTCAGGCCCAGCGCCAGCGCCTTGCGGGTCACGAACTTGGTCTGGGGCATGGGGCCGTCGAAGGCATCCACCACCAGCAGCACGCTGTCCACCATGGAGAGCACCCGCTCCACTTCGCCGCCGAAATCCGCGTGGCCCGGCGTATCCACGATGTTGAAGCGGTAGCCGCCCCAGTGAATGGCCGTGGTCTTGGCGAGGATGGTGATGCCCCGCTCCCGCTCCTGGTCGTTGGAGTCCATGGCCTGTTCCGCCACGCGCTGGTTGTCGCGGAACACATGGGCGGCCTTGAACATGGCGTCCACCAGGGAGGTTTTCCCGTGGTCCACGTGGGCGATGATGGCGATATTTCGGAACTTCTCGATGGGCGTCATAGCTTCCTTTGAACAACAGCCGAACCCATGATTCTACCTGCGAAAGGACATTTTTCCGAGCACGGATTTCGGACTTTCAGGGTTCTCGCTGATCATTTCTTGACAAATATTTGAGAGACGAGAAGACTCATCTCAACAACCACCCAAAGGAGGGTTTCCGTGCGTAG
>JAJTBC010000035.1 GCA_021287085.1 Bacillota bacterium
TCTATCCGCCCGATCCCAATTCATGGGACCAGTGCGGCTTCGGCGGCAGCCTCGCCACCAACGCCGGAGGCCCCGGCGCCTGCAAGTACGGCATGACGCGGCATTGGGTGCTGTCGGTGGAGGCCCTCATGGCCGATGGCGAAATCCACACCTTCGGCATTCCCACGGTGAAGAACAACGCAGGTCCGGCCCTAGCGCAACTTTTGGTGGGCAGCGAAGGCATCTTCGGCCTGATCCTGGGCGCCACAGTGCGCCTGCTGCCTGCGCCCACGGAGCGCCTCACCCTGCTGTTGCCGGTCAGGGAATGGCATGGGCTGCTGGAACTGCCTTCCGTGCTGGTCAGTGCGGGCCTGTTGCCCAGCGCCTTCGAGTTCTGGGATCCGCAGGTGCTGGAGCTGCTGCGTCGCCATGGACCGGAAGAAGCTCGTCGCCTGCCAGGCCACGCCCTGGCGCTGCTGGAATTCGACGATCCCGGCTGCTCCAGCGATGCGTTTCTGGAGCGTCTGATGGAGCTGCTGGGCCCACTCTCCCACGATCTTCAGGCCGCCACCGAAGCGCGCCAGCGGGAAGCCCTCTGGGCCGTGCGCCGCCAGACAAGCGTGGTGCTGAAGGATCACTTCCCGAAGAAGGTGAGCGAAGACATCGTGGTGCCCCGAAGCCAGGTGCGAGCTTTCTTCGAGGGCGTCGAAGCCCGCCGCCTGCCGCTGGTGACCTACGGTCATCTGGGCGACGGCAATCTCCATGTGAACTTCCTTCATGCCGGGGACAACGCACCGGAGTCCGTGGAGGCCGACGTGATGGAACTCTTCCGCTTGTGCGTCGAGCTGGGCGGCACCCTTACTGGCGAACACGGCATCGGCTTGGCCAAGCGGAACGCGTTCCTCAGCCTGGCCGACCCCTACCAGATCCAGGCCCTTCGCGGCATCAAGGCGGCGCTGGACCCGCAGAACATCTTCAACCCAGGAAAGGTCATCTGATGTCATTCATGCCCGGCGCCTTCGTCGCCCTTGCTTCGCTCTTCCTCTGCGCGGCGCCGCCCAAGCGACCGACCAAGCCCGCCAAGCCTGCGCCCGTGACCGTGGATATTCCCGTGGCGGGCGCCCAAGCGGAGTGGCTGGATTTCGCCACGGGCCGCAGCAAACCCGTGGGCGCCATGGCAGAGACACGCACGGCCCAGCAGGCCACGGCCTTTCCCGATGGCCGCGTACTGGTCACGGGCGGCACCTTGAAGAACGGCTCCACGGAGTGGTTCGATCCGGCGACCCGTCGCTTCAGCCCCGGTCCCAGCCTCACCCAGCCTCGCCAGGGGCATCGGGCCGTCCTCTCGACCCGCGGCCAGCTGGTGGTGGTGGGCGGCACCGAGAATCCCGCGCCGGCGGAAGTGCTGGGGCCAGGGGCAACGGTTTTCAAACCCATTGTCGGGGCAACCTTCAGCCTTTCCACGGTGGCCGTGGCGCTGGACGAGGGCGTGCTCCTCGTGGACGGCCAGCAGGGGCGAAGCTGGCTCTGGAACGGCACGGAGCTCAAGGCCAAGGGGGATCTGAACCGCGCCAGGGCGTTGTTCCAAGCCCTGGTTCTGCCCGATGGCCGCGTGCTGGTGAGCGGCGGCTGGCCCTTTCAGAAGGAGACGCGCCAGGGCAAGAGCCGCGTGAAATCGCTGCCGCCGCCCGACCTTCCCGTGGAAATCTACTTGCCCGCCAAAGGCCGCTGGAGCGCCTGGAAGGCCTCGTTGCTGCCCCGCGCCCAGGCTCGCATGGCGCTGATCGACAAACAGCACGTGCTGATCTTCGGGGGCACCGACGCCAGCGCCGAACACGCGGAGCCTCGGGTGGAACGGCTGGATCTCGCTGCGGAATCGGCGCAGATCGTGGGAAGCCTTGCGGTGGGCGTCGAGCCCGCACTGCTGGAAACCCCTCAGGGCCTGCGCCTCCTGGCCGAGGGGGAGCGCCGCCTCCAGGCCCTGGGGCTCGAACCTCTCAAGCTTGAGTCGGCATCCTTGCAGCTTGCCAACGGGTTCATGGCGCCCTTGATCGCTTCCCTGAAGGAAGGCGCCCTGGTGCTGGGATCGCCCACCTGGGGGCCATCCCTGGAGCGCACGGAGCCGCGCCTTCGCCAGCCGCAACTGCTGGGCGCCTTGCGGGCGGGCACCACGGGCCTCACGGTGCTGGACGGCAAGGTGCTGGCGCTGGGCGACGTGGTGGATGAAGTGGATCCTCGCAGCGGCGCGCTCACGCCCTTGGGGTGGAAAGATGACTTGGCGACCCGCCTGAAGAAGGCCAAAGGCGGCCCTGATTCCGTGAAGCTGCCGCGCGGCATCGTCCTGAATCTGAAAACGACGCCATGAGCTCCTTGTTCAAATCCCGCTGGGCCCTAGGCCTCCTGGCGATCCCCTTGCTGCTATGGGCGGGCGTTGCGTTGGCCCTGCGGCTGCCGGGGCCCGCCTGGGTGCGGGTGGCGTTGGGAGTGCTGCTGCCCGCCGTGGCTTGGCTTTGGGTGCTGATGGCTCCCCGGCGCGGTCGCTGGGCGGTTTTGGTGGTGTTCGCGGGAACGCTCCTCTTTTTCTTCGCGCAACGGCCCTCCAACCATCGGGCCTGGATGGCCGATGTGGCACACATTCCCACGGCCACGGTGCAGGGGTCGCGACTGACGGTGCAGAACGTGCGCCATTGCCGCTACGGCTACGACGGCGACATGGAGGTGCGCTTCGAGGAGCGCAGCTACGACCTGGATCACCTCACTACCCTGGATCTGTTCCTGGTGTCCTGGGGGCCTCGGCACATCGCCCACACGCTGCTTTCTTTCGGCTTCGACAACGGGGACCATCTGGCCTTTTCCATCGAGACCCGCAAGGAACGCGGCGAAGCCTATTCCGCGCTGAAGGGGTTCTTCCGCGAGTACGAGCTTTGCATCGTGGCCGGAGACGAGCGTGACCTGGTGCTGCTTCGCACCAACCATCGCAAGGAGCAGGTGCGTCTCTATCCTTTGACGGTATCGCCGCCCACCGTGCGCACGGTGCTGCTGGATTACGTGGCGCGCATCAACGAACTGGCCGCGCAGCCGGAGTGGTACAACGCCCTCACCAAGAACTGCACCACGGCCATGGATCGCCGGGTGCGCAGCCATTCCAAGGCACTGCCCTGGAGCTGGAAGCTGGTGGTGAGCGGCCACCTCGATGAGTACCTCTACGAGCACGACCTTCTGGACCGCAGCCTGCCCTTCGATGAACTGCGCCGCCGCGCGCTGATCAACGGCGTCGCCCAGGACGTGGGCGACGATCCAGCCTTCAGCGCCCGTATCCGAGAAGGTCTGAAGTCGCACTGAACCTCTTTCGCGAAGGAGCGCCGCCCATGTCCCTCATTCTTGGTCATCGCGGTTTTTCGGCCCGGCACCTCGAAAATTCCATGGAGGCCTTCCGCGCGGCGCTGGCAATGGGCATGGACGGCTTCGAGCTGGATGTTCAGCCCACGGCCGACGGCGTGTGCATGGTGCTGCACGATGACGATCTGGCGCGCACGGCCCAGGGCGCGGGCGTCTTGCGCCGCATGCGTGCCGCCGAGTTGCCGCGTCTGAAGAACGGCGAGCCGTTGCCGCGTCTTTCCGAAGCGTTGGAACTGCCTGCCAAACTCATCAACGTGGAGCTCAAGGGCGAGCCCGGTTGGCGTCAGGCCCTGGCTGCGGTGGAGGCTGCCGAAGCGCTTGGGCGAGTGCTGTTCTCCAGTTTCGAACCCAGCGAGATCTTCCAGCTCTGGGCCGAATGCCGAGAGGCCAAATGCGGGCTTCTGTGGGAAGCGGAAGAGGCCGCCGAGCTTACGGCCTGGGAACTGGAGCAGCTCCCTCCCTCGCTTTTCCTGCACCTTCCCTGGA
>JAJTBC010000044.1 GCA_021287085.1 Bacillota bacterium
CTTTCCCTCGGCGGTCGCCGGAAGGAGGCCTGACATGGAATGGCGGGACAAGCGGGTGGTGCTCACGCTGGATGCGGGCGGCACCAATTTCGTGTTCGGCGCCATGCGCGGCGGAGACCCCTGCGTGGAACCTCATTCCAGGCCCTCCATGGGCCACGATCTGAAGGCCTGCCTGGCCAGCATTCAGGAAGGTTTTGCCGAAGTGCTCGCGCAGGCCGGGTCCGCCGCGGCCATCAGCTTTGCCTTTCCCGGTCCGGCGGACTTTCCTCACGGCATCATCGGCGATCTTTCCAATCTGCCGGGGTTCCGGGGCGGCGTGCCCCTGGGGCCCATGCTGGAAGCCCATTTCGGCATTCCGGTGTTCATCAACAACGACGGCGATCTGTTCGCGTACGGGGAAGCCATCGGCGGGCTGCTGCCTGCGGTGAACCGTGCCTTGGAGGAAGCGGGCAGCCCCAAGCGCTTCCGCAATCTCTTCGGCGCTACCTTCGGCACGGGCTTCGGCGGCGGCCTTTGCCATGATGGTCAGCTCTACCTGGGCGACAATTCCGCCGGAGCGGAAATCTGGATCTCTCGCCACAAGCTGCTGCGCCAGAGCTTCGCGGAGGAAGGCGTAAGCATTCGCGCCGTGCGGCGGGTCTATGCGGAAGAAGCGGGGATGCCCTTGGCGGAGGTGCCGGAACCCAAGCAGCTTTTCGAGATCGCCATGGGACGGGCGGAAGGCCACCAGGCCGCAGCCCGTGAAGCCTTCCGCCGCCTGGGCGAAGTTGCGGGCGATGCCTTGGCGCAGGCGGTCACGCTCACCGATGCGCTGGTGGTCATTGGTGGCGGCTTGTCCGGCGCGGCGACGCTCTTCCTGCCTGCGCTGGTGAAGGAGATGAATGCGCCTCTGTTGACGGTCGGCGGCCAGCCGGTTAGCCGCACCGAGTTGACGGTGTTCAATCTGGAGGACGAAGCCGAGCGGCAGGTCTTCCTGAAGGGCGAAGTGTCGCAGGTTCCCGTGCCCGGCACGGATCACACCGTGCCCTACGACGCCTTCAAGCGCACGGGGGTGGGCCTTTCCCGCCTGGGAACCAGCGCGGCCACGGCCCTGGGGGCGTACGCCTACGCGCTACGCCGATTAGGGAGCGCGCCATGAGCCGCTGGAAACGCTGGCTCACCGCACTCTGCCTGCTCCCAGGGCTGATGGTGTCGGCCCAGGCGCGCAAAGCTCCCGTCAAGACCTTCGATCCCCTGGAATGGGTGAATCCTTTCATCGGCACGGGAGGTCATGGACACACGTACCCCGGCGCTTCCGCGCCCTTCGGGGCGGTGCAGTTGAGCCCCGATACGCGTTTGGACCCTGCCGATTGGGATGGTTGCGGGGGCTATCACCATTCGGATTCCCGCATCTACGGCTTCTCCCACACCCATCTTTCGGGCACGGGGGTCTCCGACTATTGCGATGTGCTCTTTGCGCCGCATGCCGGTGAATTGCGGATGCAGAATGGCGGAGACGGCAAACCGGGCTATGGCTCGGCCTTCGACCACGGCAGCGAAACCGCCCGCCCCGGCTACTACGCGGTCACCCTCAAGGACCACGACATCCGGGTGGAACTCACGGCCACGGCGCGCGTGGGGCTGCATCGCTACACTTTCCCGAAGGGCAAAGAAGCGCGGCTGATCGTCGATCTCGTGCATCGGGATCAGGTGCTGCAATCGGGCTTCAAGTTCGTGAGTGACCGCGAAATCGAGGGCTTTCGCCATAGCCGCAGCTGGGCCAAGAACCAGCGCCTCTTCTTCGTGGTTCGCTTCTCTAGGCCTTTCGTCTCACACGGCATCGTGGTGGGCAACACGGTCATGGAAAAGGTGAGGGATGTCCGTGCCGAGAAGCTGAAGGCCGCGCTGAGCTTTGGCTCCAAGGGCGGGCCGTTGCTGGTGGCGGTGGGCTTGTCGGCGGTGAGCGTGGAAGGGGCGCGGAAGAACCTCGACGCGGAGATGCCTCGCCTGGACTTCGAGCAGACCCGGCGCCGCACGGAACGGGCGTGGAGCCAGGAGCTTTCCAAGATCGAGATCGAAGGCGGCACGGCCGATCAGCGCACGATTTTCTACACCGCGCTGTACCACACGATGTTGAGCCCCAACGTGTTCCAGGACGTGGATGGCATGTACCTGGGACGGGATCTGGAGGTGCATGGCGCAGAGCCCAACACCCACTACACCGTGTTCTCGCTTTGGGACACCTTTCGGGCCTTGCATCCTCTCCTCTCGATCATCGACCGTCCCCGTAGCTCCGCCTTCGCCCGCACCTTCCTGCGCCAGTACGAACAGGGCGGCAGGCTTCCCGTGTGGGAACTGGCCGCCAACGAAACCGAATGCATGATCGGCTATCACGCCGTGCCGGTGCTGGCCGATCTCATCCTGAAGGGCATCGGCGGCTTCGATCATGCGAAAGCCTTCGAAGCCATGAAGGCCAGCGCCGAAAAGGATCACTTCGGCCTGGAATCCTACAAGGCCCTGGGCTACGTCTCCGGCGACCGGGAAGGGGAGAGCGTTTCCAAGACCCTGGAGTACGCCTTCGACGATTGGTGCATCGCCCAGGTGGCGCGCAAGCTGGGCCGCAAGGAGGACGAAGCCCGCTACCTGAAGCGCGCCCAGGCTTTCAAGCACCTCTTCGATCCCGGCACGGGCTTTTTCCGGGGTCGCATGGAGGGCCACTGGTGGAGCCCCTTCGATCCCAGCGAAGTGAACGCCAACTACACGGAGGCCAACGCCTGGCAGTACGCCTTCTTCGTGCCCCACGACATGGATGCGCTCCTTCGTTTTCATGCTGGCAAGGAAGGGCTGGCCAGGAAGCTCGACGGGCTCTTCGCCGCCAACAGCCGCGTGACGGGCACGCAGCAGGCCGATATCACAGGCCTCATCGGCCAGTACGCCCACGGCAACGAACCCAGCCATCACATCGCCTACCTCTATGCCTTCGCGGGCCAGCCCTGGAAGACCCAGGCCCTGGTGCGCCGCCTGCTTCAGGAGATGTATCGCAACGATCCCGACGGCCTCATCGGCAACGAGGATTGCGGCCAGATGAGCGCCTGGTACGTGCTGTCGGCACTGGGCTTCTACAGCGTGACGCCGGCCTCCAACCATTACGTCATCGGATCGCCTCTCTTCCCCAAAGCCACGCTGCACCTGGGCCGAGGCCGCACCTTCACCCTGCGTGCGGAAGGAGAAGGGCCCTACATCCAGAGCGCCACGCTGAACGGTCAGCCCTATCTCCAGGCGTGGCTCGATCACGACACGATCCAGCAGGGCGGCGAACTGAATTTCGTCATGGGCAGGGAGCCCAATAAGGCCTGGGGCGCGGGGCCGGGGCGGGAGCCTCGCACTGCCATCACTGAATCCCTGATTCTGCCCGTGCCCTTCGTGGCCGAAGGAACACCTCAGCTTTCGGGCCCCACTCGTGTGGCCTTGGACATGGCGGAGCCCGGCGCGGAGATCCGCTACACCCTGGACGGCAGCGAGCCTGGGCCCCATTCGCTGAAATACGCAGAACCTTTCACGTTGGAAACTTCCACGGTGGTCAAAGCCGTGGCGCTGAAGGAAGGCTTCGCGCCCAGCGGCACCCTCACGGCGCCCTTCACCCGCATTCCCAAGGGGCGCAGCCTCCAGCTTCAGGGACGGTACAGCCGCCAGTATTCCGGCGGGGGCGATTCAGCGCTCATCGATGGCTTGCGTGGCGGGCCCCATTGGCGGCTGGGCCGGTGGCAGGGCTACCAGGGCCAGGATCTTACGGCCGTGGTGGATCTGGGGTCGGTGCAGACCATTCATCGCATCGCCATGGGTTTCATTGCCGATTCCCGAAGCTGGATCCTCTTCCCCGCCCAGGTGGAGTTCGAGATTTCCAAGGACGGCGTCATCTGGCTGCTGGTGGGTACCGCCGCAGGGCCGCCCACGCCCGAAAGCGGCGTGAAGGCGCAGGATTGCATGCCTATCTTTCCGCCTTCTCAAGCGCGCTATGTGCGCGTGCGCGTCACCAATCCAGGGCCGCTCCCCAAGGGCCATCCCGGCGAGGGAAACCCTTCGTTCTTCTTCACGGATGAAATCGTGATCGAGTGAAGATGGGGTTCATTCTGTGGGCGCCCATCTTCGTATGATGGAAAAAGGAGGAGGCCATGCTGCTTCAGGATGCTCTCGGAACGGCCTTGGATTACGAATACCGCGTGCGGGATCACTACGCCGAGGCGGCGCGCAAGGCCAAGGACAGCACGGCCCAGCGGGTGTTCGCCATCCTGGCGCGGGAAGAGCAGGGGCACGTGGAATACCTGGAGGCCCGTCTCGACGAATGGAAAACCACGGGCATGGTGAATCCGGCGGAGCTCAAGAGCGTGCTGCCAAGCCTGGATCTCGTGCAGGCTGCGGAAGACGCGGCGCGACTCACGCCCAAAGGACCTGCGGCCAGCAAGGAAGAACTGGACTACCTCAAGGAGGCCCTGGAGCTGGAGCGCGTCACCAGCGGCTTCTACCAGGATCTCGTGGCCCAGCTCGAACCGGAGCATCGATCCCTCTTCGAGCGTTTCCTGGAAATCGAAGAAGGCCACGTCACCATCGTGCAGGCCGAAATCGACGCCATCGTGGGTCACGGGCACTGGTTCGATTTCATGGAGTTCCGATTGGAGCAGTGAAGTAGATTTGTAGCCTGCACAGATCGGAGGGCGGATTCGCAACCAAACACGAACCCCCGAAACCTAGTGGCATCGGGGGTTTCTACTGGAGCCAACTGCCGGACTCGAACCGGCGACCTGCTGATTACGAATCAGCTGCTCTACCAGCTGAGCTAAGTTGGCCCGGACCCATGAGTGTGTCAGGGTTCGGGCCGAAGCTCAACTGTCGATTACTTGAACGACTCCGGCAGCGTGATCTGGAGGTTCTTCACGAGGAAGGCCCAGATGTCGGCGCGCTCCTGGATCTGTTTTTCCGTGGATTTGCCCGCGCCGTGGCCGGCGTTGGTCTCGATGCGCGTGAGGATGGGCGCGGGACCTGCCTGGGCCGTCTGCAGAGTGGCCGTGAACTTGTGGCTGTGGGCGGGCACCACGCGGTCATCGTGATCGCCGGTGGTGATGAGGGTCGGAGGATATGCGACGCCGGGCTTGATGGTGTGCAGCGGCGAGTACTTGATGAGGTTGTCGAAGCCTTCCTTGGTGTCGCTGCTCATGTAATCGCTCTTCCACATCCAGCCGATGGTGAACTTGTGGTAGCGGAGCATGTCCAGCACGCCCACCGCGGGCACCGCTGCACCGAAGAGGTCGGGCCTTTGCGTGAGGCAGGCGCCCACGAGCAGCCCCCCGTTGGAGCCGCCGTAGATGGCAAGCTTCGGTGTACTGGTGACCTTTTCGCGGATCAGGTACTCGGCTCCGGCGATGAAATCATCGAAGACGTTCTGCTTGGTTTCGCGCTTGCCCTGCTCCCACCATTCCTTGCCGTACTCGTTGCCGCCCCGGATGCAGGCCAGCGCATAGACGCCGCCCATTTCCATCCAGACGAGATTGGCGGGGCTGAAGCCGGGAGCCTGGGGCACGTTGAAGCCTCCGTAGCCGTAGAGCAGGGTGGGGTTCAGGCCATCCAGCTTCAGGCCCTTCTTGTAGGCCAGGAACAGGGGCACCTTCGTGCCGTCCTTGCTGGGGTAGAACACCTGCTTCACTTCGTAGTCCTGGGGGTTCATGTCCACCTTGGGACGACGGAACACGGAGGATTTTCGCGTCTTCATGTCGAAGTGGTAGAGGGTGGGAGGTTCGTTGAAGCTGGTGAAGCTGTAGAACACCTCCTTGCTATCGCGCTGGCCGCCGAAGCCCGAAAGGCTGCCCACGGTGGGCATCTTGATTTCCTGCTGGAACTTCCCCTTGAGATCGTAGAGGCGCACCACGTTGAGCGCGTCGATGCGCCAGGTGATGGCGAAAGTGTTGCCGATGAGGTTCGCGCCACCGATCACATCACGGCCTGCAGCCTGGGGAATCAGGTCCTTCCAGTGCGCGGGCTCAGGCTGCTTTAGGTTCACCGCCACGAGGCGGCCTCTGGGGGCGTTGAAATCCGTCTGCACGTAGAAGGTGCCGCCGTCGTTGCCCAGTACGCGGTACTGGGCGTCGTAGTTGCCGAAGAGCGGCGTCACGGGCGAGTCGGCCTTGCGCAGATCCTTGATGAACACGCGGTTCTTCCGTTCGGTGCCTTGGCTCTGGTAGATGAGGAGGTAGTGGCCGTCGTCGCTGAGTTGGGCCGAAAAGCCCCAATCGGGCTGGTCAGGGCGCTCGTAGATCACCACATCCTTTTCCACGGGATCGCCCAGTTTGTGGAAGTAGAGCTTCTGGTTCTTGTAGACCGCCGTGAGGGCCTTGCCCGCTTCCACCTTGGGGTAATCGGAGTAGTAGAAGCCGCGCCCGTCCTTGGCCCAGGTGCTCACGCTCATGCGACCCGCGGGGAAAGTGTCGGGAAGGTCCTCGCCGGTGGCCACGCGCTTGATCTTCCAGGTGGCCACGTCGGAGCCGCCCTTGGAAAGGGAGTAGGCCAGATAGGTGCCGTCTTCGCTGTACGCCACGCTCGCCAGGGAAACGGTGCCGTCCTTGCTGAGGGTGTTGGGATCCAGCAGCACGCGGCCTTTGTCGCTCAGCTTCTCGGTCACGTACAGCACGGACTGGTTCTGCAGGCCGCTGTTATGGCTGTAGAAGTAGTGCGTGCCGCGCTTGCCGGGGGCGCCGAACTTTTCGTAGTTCCAGAGGGCCTTGAGTCGCGCCTTGATGCGGGCGCGCTCCGGGATGCTTTCCAGGTAGGCGAAGGTGACTTTGTTCTGGGCTTCCACCCAGGCCTTGGTTTCGGCGCTGTGATCGTCCTCCAGCCAGCGGTACGGGTCCGCGATCTTGGTGCCGAAGTAATCGTCCACCACCTCTGCCTTGCGGGTGGCAGGGTAGGTCAGGGGCGCAGGATTCTGAGCCACCAGGCAGACACTGATGAAAAGAGTCGGGGCGAGAAGCTTCATGGGAACTCCGCGTAGAAAAACCCATCTTAGCATCGCGTTGCGAGGCTGTGCCTGTCGGAATCCATTGGGTGCTGGTACGCTTCGAAACGGTTTCATTCTTTGAACGAGGGATTTCATGGTTGCGTCTCCCAAGAAGGTGTTCGTTCTCGATACCAACGTGCTGCTGCACGATTCCCAGGCCATCTTCCGGTTCCAGGAACACGACATCGTCATCCCCATCGTCGTCATCGAAGAAATGGATTCCTTCAAGAAGGACCAGACCGAAGTGGGTCGCAACGCCCGCGCCGTTTCCCGCCAGCTGGACCGCCTGCGGGCCAAGGGCAGCCTGAGCGACGGCGTGG
>JAJTBC010000068.1 GCA_021287085.1 Bacillota bacterium
GCACGTCATAGTCGGCGTCGGGATCGGCGAATTGATCGTTGATGGCGTTGTAGTCCCGCAGCCAGCCTACCTTTTCGGCGGCGCCCTCCTCCACCACCTCGCGCACGGTCTTGCCTTCATCCAGCTTGGGCTCCTGCTCCAGCAGCCCGGTGGTGTAGCCCTTGGAGAGTACCGCCGAGCCGTTGAAGTCCTGATCCACGCCCGCCATGATCCGCAGCACCGTGGACTTGCCCGCCCCGTTCAGGCCCAGGACGCCAATCTTGGCGCCGTAGTAGTACCCCAGGCTGATGTCCTTGATGACCGTTTTCTGGTTGTAGATCTTCGAGACACGGTGCATGGAATAGATGATTTCGGGTTGGTCGCTGCTGGGCTTGGCCATGAAACATCCTCGGAAAGAAAAACCACGAAAATTGCGAAACACACGAAAGAGAAAAATCTAGATGGTCTTTTTTTGTGTGTTTCGGGATGAAAAACCCAATTCCACAGGTCGCGTGGGATCGCTGCACCATTCGCTCCAGCTTCCGGCGAAGAGCGCGGGAATGGGATAGCCGGCCAGGACCATGCCGATGACGTTGGGAAGAGCGCTCACGCCACTGCCGCAATGCACCACCACACGATGGGGATCCCAGGGGCTCAGCAGTTGCTCGAATTCCTGGCGGAGAAGCTCGGGGCGCTTGAAAAAGCCCTGTTCATCGAGATTCTGGGCGAAGGGGCGATTCACGGCCCCCGGAATGTGGCCTGCCACCGGGTCGAGGGGCTCCACTTCGCCTCGATACCGAGGCGGCACACGGGAATCGATGACGCTCTGGGGGCCATGGAGGCCCTGCAACACTTCCTCCACGGTCACCATGGGCACCAGCGGATCGGAAAGGGGATACCGGGTCGCGGCGGGGACGGGCGGTGGTTCCAGGGTGGATGCTCCGCCTGCGGCCACCCATCCCTGCCAACCGCCGTCCAGCAGCGCCACCGGAGCGTGGCCGCACCACTTCAGCATCCACCAGAGTCGCCCGGCATAGTTCTGCTGATTGCGGTCATAGATCACCACCTGCGTGTCAGGCGTGAGGCCCCACTGCCCAAGGGTTTCCGCGAAAGCCTCGCGGGTGGGCAGGGGATGACGCCCCCCGCAAACCCTGGCCTGGTCGGGCTTGGCCGTAAGCGCTTGGTCGAGGCTCACGTGGCGGGCGCCCGGAATGTGGCCTTCCTCTTCGTAGCGCCAAAGGCCTTCTTCGTGATCCAGCAGATCGTAGCTGGCGTCGAAGATCATGGGCGGCGCCTCGGAAGCCATGAGTTCGCGAAGCTGAGCATGGGTGATGAGCAACGGGAACATGGTCACCCCTAGCGGAAATAGGCCACACCGGCCTCGAAGAGATGCATGTCCTTTTCTCCCGGCGCGTTGAGCCACACGTGAGGCGTGAAGCGCTCGGCGTGGGCCATCTTGCCGAACACGCGGCCATCGGGGCTGGTGAGGCCTTCGATGGCCAGCATGGAGCCGTTGGGATTGAATTCGCTGTCCAAGGTGGGCTGGCCCAGAGGATCCACGTATTGCGTGGCCACCTGGCCCTGGGCCAGAAGCTCCAGCAATCGCGCTTCGGGAGCCACGATGCGCCCTTCGCCGTGGGCGATGGCCACGGTATGAATGTCGCCGGGCGTCAAGCGCGCCATCCAGGGAGAAGCGTTGGACACCACGCGGGTCATGGCCATGCGGCTGGTGTAGCGCAGGTTGTTGAAGGTGAGCGTGGGGCTGTCGGGCGTTTGTTCGCGGATCTCGCCCCAGGGCACGAGGCCCAGCTTGATGAGGGCCTGGAAGCCGTTGCAGATGCCCAGCATCAGGCCGTCACGGCGCTTCAACAGATCGTGCACGGCCTCTTTCACCTTGGGGTTTCGGTACGCCGCCGCGATGAACTTGCCCGAACCATCGGGTTCATCGCCCGCACTGAAGCCGCCGGGAATCATCACGATCTGGGCCTGGCCGATGGCGCGGGCCATGGCATCGAGGCTTTCTTCCACCGCGCTGGAATCGAGGTTGCGGAACACCAGCGTCTCCACCACGGCGCCGGCCTTTTCGAAGGCGCGGGCACTGTCGTATTCGCAGTTGGTGCCGGGAAAGACCGTGAGCAGCACGCGGGGGCGCGCCACCTTGACCTTGGGCTGCGGCCAGGAAACCGCGGCATAAGGCGTGAAGGGCGGAAGCACCGCAGGCGTCTCGCGGAGCGCGGTGGGGAAGATGTCTTCCAGGGGAGCTTCCCAGGCCCGTTGCAGCCGTGCCACGTCGAGGGTCTGGCCCTGCAGTCGAATCACAGGCTCGGCGAGGGTGCGTCCCAGGCGCGTGCAGGGAAGATGGCCCAGATCGGCGCCTGGAGCCAGTTCCAGCACGAAACTGCCGGGGCGGGGCGCGAACCAGAAAGCGGGATCGTGGGCTTCCAGTTCCAGGCCCACGCCGTTGCCGAAGGCCATGATGGCCAAGGCCGGTGCGAGTCCGTTCAGGTCCAGCGTCTTGGCGGCCAGCACCTGGCCCTTCCGAATCATGGCCGAGAGCTGATCGTAGAGGCGATGCAGCGCCTCCCAATCCGGCAGTTCTTCGGCGGTGCGGGGCAGTTCCACCAGCACCACGTCATGGCCGGGGCCCTTGAATTCCGGGGAGGTGACCTCGGCCGCGTTCACCACGTTGATGGCGAAGGCCACGAGGGTGGGCGGCACATCCAGATCCTTGAAGGTGCCGGACATGGAATCCTTGCCGCCGATGGCGGGGGTTTCCAGAGCCATCTGCGCGTGGAAGGCGCCCAGCAGCGCCGCCACGGGGGATCCCCAGCGGATGGGATCCTGCATGGGCTTGCCGAAGTACTCCTGCAGGGTGTAGCGATGGCGGCGATGATCGGCGCCCACGGCCACCAGTCGCGCTGCGGCCTGCACATGGGCCCACACGGCGCCGTGGAAGGGGCTCCAGCGGCTCAGGGCCGGGAAGAAGCCATGGCTCATGGCGCTGGCGCAGGTGGTTTCGCCCTGCTCCAGAGGGAATTTGGCCACCATGGCCTCGGAAGGCGTGCGGCGCGTGCGCCCGCCGTACGGCAGCAGCACGGTGTTGGCGCCGATGGTGGAATCGAACTTTTCCGTGAGGCCCCGCTGGGAACAGGTGTTGAGGTCGCTCAGGACCTGCGTCCAGCGGGCTTCCAGCTCCTCCGTCTTCACAGTCGGCGCCTGCAAGGGGGAAGGGCCGTGGGGGGCCACCACGCGGGCCTGGGCGAATTGCGCCGCGCCGTTGGTGTCCAGAAAGGCGCGGCTCAGATCCGCGATGGTGCGGCCCCGCCAAGTCATGCGCAGGCGCGGCTCGGCGATGACCTCGGCCACCTGTGTGGTTTCCAGGTTCTCTTCGTCGGCGAGAGCCATCAGGGCGGCCACATCCTTCGGCTCCACCACCACGGCCATGCGCTCCTGGCTTTCGGCGATGGCCAGCTCCGTGCCATTGAGACCTTCGTACTTCTTGGGAACCACGTCGAGGTTGATGGAGAGACCCTCCGCCAATTCGCCGATGGCCACCGAAACGCCGCCCGCGCCGAAATCGTTGCACTTCTTCACGAGTCGCGCGAATTCCGGTTTGCGGAACAGGCGCTGGAGCTTGCGCTCCATGGGCGGATCGCCCTTCTGCACCTCCGCTCCGCAGGCATCGAGGCTTTCCTCGGTGTGGGATTTGGAACTGCCCGTGGCGCCACCCACACCGTCACGGCCCGTGCGACCGCCCACCAGCACGATCACGTCGCCGGGCACAGGCTCTTCGCGGCGGACCTGGGCGCGGGGCACGGCGCCCACTACTGCGCCAATCTCCATGCGCTTGGCGGTGTAGCCGGGATCGTAGTACTCGACGACCTGGCCGGTGCAAAGGCCGATCTGGTTGCCGTAGGAGGCGAAGCCGTGGGCCGCTTCCGTGGTGATCTTGCGCTGCGGCAGTTTGCCCGGCAGGGTTTCGCCCACGCTGGCCCTCGGGTCGCCGCTGCCGGTGACGCGCATGGACTGGTAGACGTAGGCGCGTCCCGACAGTGGATCGCGGATGGCACCGCCCAGACAGGTGGCCGCACCGCCGAAAGGCTCGATCTCCGTGGGGTGGTTGTGGGTTTCGTTCTTGAACATCAAGAGCCAGGGCTCATGCTTTCCGGGCTCCCCATGCGGATCTCCGGCGGAGCCTGATTCCGGCGTCGGCGTGACGTTGATATCCACCACGATGGAACAGGCGTTGATCTCGCTGCTGATCTCCTGGTCATCGAGCTTGCCCGCCTGGCGCAGGGCGCGGGCCGGAAGCAGGGCCATGTCCATGAGGCATTCGGGTTTTTCGGACCGTTTCGCTCCGAGGACCTTTTCCCGCAGCGCCCGGTAATCCTCGTAGGCCCGCTGCACGGGGGCGACGAGGGCGTGATCGTCCACGGTCACCTGGGTCAGTTCCGTGAGGAAGGTGGTGTGGCGGCAGTGGTCGGACCAGTAGGTGTCCAGGAGTCGAAGCTCCGTTTCCGTGGGATCGCGGCGTTCTTCGTTCCGGAAATAGGCCTGGGTATGGCGCAGATCCGCCAGGGTCATGGCCATGCCGTGCTGCTCCTGGATGGCCATCAGCTCGGCATCGTCGGCGGAGATGAAGCCTTCGAGCACCGGCACGTCCTGAGGTTCGGGCATGGGCGGATTCAGGCTGGAAGGCTTGGCGGCGCTGGCTTCACGGCTATCCACCGGGTTGATCAGGTAGCTGCGAACGCGCTCGAAGGTGGCGTCCGAAAGCTGGCCCTTCAGCACGATCACCCGCGCGCAAGCCACGGTGGGCCGGGCTCCGTGCGTGACCAGCTGGAGGCATTGGCTGGCGGAATCGGCCCGCTGATCGTACTGCCCCGGCAGATACTCGATGCTCAGAGCGCGCTCGTCGTCGGCCAGAGCCAGGGTTTCAGGGTGGACGTCATCCACGGGAGGTTCGGCGAAAACGGTCCAGGTGGCGGCGTCGAAATCCGCATCGGAAAGGCCTTCCACGTCGTAGCGCACCAGCAGGCGCAGGTCGTTCAAGGCTTCGATGCCCAGGTTCTCCCGCAGATCCCGCAGCAGATGGCGAGCCTCCACGGCGAATTCCTTCTTCTTTTCCACGAACAGACGGCGGATGGCCATGGCGGGTTCCCAAAAAACAGAAGGGCCGCCCTCGCGCGGCCATCAGGTTCGATTATAGCGATGGAGGGCCGTTCCGCGTGAGTTCCGCCACCAGCGAGGGCAGGCGCTGGACGACGTCCTCGATTTCCTCCGCAGGGGTGCCTCGCCCCAGGCTGAAACGCAGGGTCGAGAGCGCCAGGCGAGGGTCGATGCCCATGGCGCGCAGCACATGGCTGGGCTCGGTCTGCCCGGTGGTGCAGGCGCTGCCGGTGGAAACACAGATGCCCTGCTGGTCCAGCCGCAGCAGCAGCGCTTCCGCTTCCACGCCAGGAAAGGCCATAAAACTGGTGTTGGGCAGCCGTGGCGAAGTGCGGCCATGGATGACGGCCTCCGGGAAGGCGGCCTCCAGGCGGTCGCGCAGGGCTTCCACGTTCGCCATCCGGGGAAGGGCTTCCTGGGCCAGTTGCGCCGCTCGCCCCAGGCCCACCACTCCATGCACGTTCTCGGTGCCGCCCCGCCGCCCCCTTTCCTGATGGCCGCCCACCAGGAAGGGCTTCAGGCGCAGGCCACGGCGGATGAAAAGGGCCCCTGCGCCTTTCGGGCCATAGAATTTGTGGGCGCTTAGATTGAGCAGATCCACGGCGAGCTTCGAGAGATCCAAGGGAATCTTGCCCACGGCCTGCGTGGCGTCCGTGTGCAGCAGCGCGCCGTGGGCCTTGACGATCTCCGCGACGGCTTCCAGGGGAAAGCGCACGCCGCTTTCGTTGTTGGCGGCCATGACGGAAACCAGCGCCGTGTCGGGGCGCAGGGCGGCGCGGAGCGCTTCCAGATCCAGGGCGCCGTTCCCATCGACGCCCAGCACGGTGACCTCGGCACCTTGGCGGCGGAGCCACGCCACCAGGGCCTGCACGGCGCTATGCTCCACGGCCGTGGTGACGAAGTGCCGCTTGGTGGGGAAAGCCTCGAACACGCCACGAAACGCATGATTGAGGCCTTCGGTGCCGCCGCTGTTGAACACCACTTCCGCAGGCTGGCAGTGCAGAAGCGCCGCCACCTGCTCTCGCGCCGCCACCAGCGCGCCTTCCGCGAGATGGCCCAGCCCATGGCCGGAGCTGGCGTTGCCGTAGCGCTCCGTGAACCAAGGCAGCATGGCCTCCAGCACCTGCGGGTCGGTGGGAGTCGTGGCGTTGTGATCCAGGTAGATCATCGCAACCGGGCCAGGTACGTGGTGCGGGTGCGATCCACCACGTCCCACGCGCCGCGTTCCTCCGCCGTGAGATGGGGCCAGATGGAGGCGTCGAAAAGGGCGAACACGGGCCGCGAAGCATCCGCCGCCTGCAAGGCTCGGGCGGCGGGCATCAGATCGTGAAGGTTTTCCCGGAACCAGAAGTTCCGTTCCTCGGCGGGCAGGCGCTCCGCGCCGTAGGCCAGTTCTCCGGTGCCCGCTACGATCACGGCCCGGTGCCCGGTGCGGAAGGGAATGTTCTGGAAGTAGTAGCCGACGCTCATCCACTGGGCGCTGGGGGGTGCCTGCTTCACCAGGTGGTCGCTGGACTTGTCGCGCCCCACCGCGGCCTGGGCGGCCAGGGTCAGCAGAAGCAAGGAGCCGCTCAGGGCCGCCATCCAGCGGTTTTGAGTGAGGCCTTTGGGGCGTAGCGCCCAAAACCCCAGGCCCAGGAACGCGAGGCCCACGGCGAGAACCCAGGGCAGGGCCGTGCCTCCAGGCAGAAGGAAGGGGGCCGCCAGACCGAACAGAGCGCCCAGGAAAAGCAGTTCCAGCGCGTGGATGCGCAGGGCGCGGGCTTCGTCCCCTTCGCGTTCCAGCGCGCAGGCCAGCGCCATGAGGGGCACCACCACGGGCAGGATGTAGGGCGGCAGCTTGGAATGGGAAACACTGAAGAAGGCCAGGGGCACGAGGATCGCCAGGAGGCTTGTGCCCACGATCCAGCGGTGAAGCGGAGCCTTGGGGCCTTGAGGCCCTCTGCCCAGCGCGAACGGAGTGGCGCCCTTCAGGCCCCGCACGGCGCTGCCGAGCCAGGGCAGCAGGCCCGCCGCCAGCACGCCCACGAAGTAGAGCTTGTCCGCAAACGCATTGTGAGCCCCTTGGCGGGCGTGCACCGTGGTGGTGAAGCGGGCGAAGTGCTCGTGGATGAAGAAGAACTGGGCATGGCCAGGGTTGGCCTTTTCCACGAACCAGAACCACGGCACGGCGGTGGCCAGAAACAACAGCCAGCCCCAGGGGTCGAACAGCGTGCGGAGCAGCGCCCGGCGCAAGGCCGCCTCCCGCCAGGCGAAGAACAGCGAAACCACGAAAATTCCACCCAGCAATACCGGCGCGGCGAGTCCCTTCGTGAGCAGAGCCAGGGCCATGGCGAAGAACGCGCCCAACGTGAATCCCAAGGCTGGACGGCCTTCGGCGCGGGCCGCCACCGCCTCCACCATCAAGGCGAAGGCGGAGACC
>JAJTBC010000088.1 GCA_021287085.1 Bacillota bacterium
ACCAAGCATCTCGCCTCAGGTGCGCTGCGCTTCAGCACCGACCTCAAGGATGGCATCGGCGACGCCGATGCCGCCTTCATCTGCGTAGGAACGCCTCAGAGCGAAGACGGCAGCGCCGATCTGCAGTACGTGCTGAAGGTGGCCGAGGATCTGGGGAAGGCCATGACGCTGCGCCCCGCCGACGCCGCTCCCCTCATCGTGGTGGACAAGAGCACCGTGCCGGTGGGAACCGCCGCCCGGGTCCATGCGGTGCTGCAAGCCCACACGAATCGAGCTTTCGAGGTGGTGTCCAATCCTGAATTTCTGCGAGAAGGCTGCGCCATCGACGACTTCCTCTTCCCCGATCGGGTAGTGGTGGGCTGCCGCACCGAATTCGCCGAAGGCGTGATGAAGGGCCTCTACCAGAAGAAGCTGGATGCCGCCAAGGCCCGCAACCCCCAGGGTGGACAGTGGCTCCGCATGGATCCTCCCAGCGCCGAGCTGACCAAGTACGCCGCCAACGCTATGCTGGCCCTGCGCATCAGCTTCATCAACGAGATCGCCAACCTCTGCGAACGCGTGGGTGCCGACGTGGACTACGTAAAGGTGGGCATCGGCAGCGACCATCGCATCGGGAAGTACTTCCTCAACCCAGGTCCGGGCTTCGGCGGCAGTTGCTTCCCCAAGGATTTGCAGGCCTTGCTGAAGGTGGGCCGCGAGAACACGCAGCCGTTGATGACCCTCGCCGCCACGGTGGAAGCCAACCGGCACCAGAAGCAGGTGCTGGCTCAGAAGGTACGCCGTCATTTCAACTGCCAAGCCGGAACGCCCGCACCCTTGGCCGGAAAGCGGTTCGCGCTGTGGGGTCTGGCTTTCAAGGCCCACACCGATGATATCCGGGAGGCCATGGCCCTGGAACTCATCGACAATCTGACCGCTTTGGGCGCGGCACTCGTGGCCCACGATTTCGCGGCCATGCCTGCGGTGAAGGCCAGGATCGGCGACAAGATCCGCTATGCCGATGATCCTCTGGCTGCCTGCGAAGGCGCCGATGCCCTCATCATCGCCACGGAATGGCCCCAGTACCAGGCGATGGATCTGAAGGCCGTGGCCGCGAAACTCAACTCCAAGCTCATCTTCGATGGCCGCAACCTTTTCCGGCCCGAAACCATGAAAGACCTCGGGTGGATCTACCACTCCATCGGTCGCATGCCCGTTGTGGGCTGATCTCTCCACGTACCGTACCGACTTTTCACGGAGCCATATCATGGGCAATCTCGGCCTTACGGAAATGCTGCTGATCGGCATCGCGCTGCTGATCTTCTTCGGCCCCTCGCGCCTGCCGGAGCTGGGCAAGGCCCTGGGCAAGGGCATTCAGGAATTCAAGAAGGCCAGCAAAGAAATCACGGATTCCGTGAAGGAAGACGTCACCCCTGAAAAGAAGTGAGCGACGCCGCCGCCCCTAGCCAGATGACCTTCTGGGAGCACCTGCAGGAATTGCGGGTGCGCCTCGTGCGTTCGGCGCTCATCGTGATGGCCGGCTTCGGCATCACCTACTGGCAGCGTTTCCGACTCTGGGATTGGGCGCAGCGCCCCTTCATGGAAGTGTTCAAGGCCCACAGCCTCGCCCACGCGAAGGCCCTGGGCCTGCCTCCGCCCACCACCTTCGAGCCGTTCGCTTTCACGAGCCTTACGGAGCCATTCTTCAGCCTCATGCGCATTTCGCTATGGGCTGCGGCTTTCCTCGTGGCGCCCCTGCTCTTCTATCAGCTCTGGGCCTTCATCCGGCCGGGGCTGTACGAGAAAGAGCGGCGCATGGTGATCCCCTTCGTGTTCATCACCAGCGCCTGTTTCCTGGGCGGCGCGGCGTTCGCCTACTTCAACGCCTTCCACTTCCTGGGTGACATCCTCTTCAAGGAAGCCATGGATGCGGGTCTCCGCACCAACCTCCACCTGGAGGACTATCTGGATCTGTTCATCTACACCGTGGTCGGCACCGGGCTCATGTTCGAGCTGCCGGTGCTGGTGTATTTCCTGGCGCGCTTCCGCGTGGTCACGGCCCAGACGCTGCTGAAGTACTGGCGCCATGCCACCGTCGGCATCGTCATCGCAGCCGCCTTCCTGACACCTGGCGACGTGATCGTCACCACCATCTTCTTCAGCGCAATCCTGCTGGCCCTCTATTTCGCGTCGGTCTTGGTGGCCTGGTTCGCAGCCCCCAAAAGCTCCGACCCGAGCGGATCGGGCATCTTGCGATAATCAGGAAGGTTCGCCCCCTTATCCGAAAGCGGAACCCCTAGATGTCGGGCAAGCTCAGGACCATTGATCCCCGGCAACGCCATCTTCACGGCATAGGCGTGACGCTCCTGGGTGAAAGGATCCACCGCAGGGTCCATTTCGGCGGACTGGAAACTGGCAAGTCCCAGGTTGAGGGAAGTCCTGCCTTTGGCCACGTAGGTGAACAGGGGCACAAGGATCAACAGCGCCGTCAGCGGCCAGAAGAGCAAAGATGGCCGTTCCGGCTCCGGGGCTTCGCTGATGGCCACATGCTCCGTATGCCAAGCCGGTGCGCCCTGGCTGGTGACAAAGGCCTGTGACACTTCCAGCAGGCCCATCTCCAACAGTTCCGCGATGTACTTGCAGGTATCCAGTTCGTCGTAGCGGGTGATCTGCAGGATGCCCTGGATGCTGATGGGCTCGTTGACGTAGAGCAGCACCGTCTCCTGTTCATGGGTGAGCCCGGACGAGCCTTGGGTCATAGGCTTTCCGCGCCCATCGAACACCTGCGAGAGTTCCCGGTCCACGTCCAACTGGAGAGTCGCGGCCTTGACCGTGCGCTGCAGCGGCAGCGTGTTGTCAGGCAATCGCCGCTGCACTTCGGGCCATTCGTCCAGGATGCGCGCCGCTTCCATGAGTACCGTATCCACCGGAATCGGCGGAAAATGTTCCCGCTCGGATTCGGGAGGAAGCATGGAATCGAAACGGTAATCCCCTTCCACCCAGCGGAAAGTCCGATACATGAGCGACATGGCCTGACTGAAGAGGGCGTCCTCCAGATCCTGAGTGGACACCTTTCCCGATTCCAGCAGCAGTTGTCCCATGCGCTTGAGGGTTTGCCGCTGCTTCTGGATCATGGCCAGCAGCTCGTCCCCCGAGAGCCTGCCAAGGCGCACCAGCATGGCGCCCACCCGATCCTCCATGCGGATCTGGTTGGAATCGCAGCCCACGATATCGCCCTGGTCGAAATAGACCTTCACGAATTCCTGCCCCTTGGAGAGTACCAAGGTGCCGCTCTTGCCCTGGGTCTTGATCATGTTGAAAAGCGAGAAGAGATCGAAATCCCGCAGCGAGCCTTCAAGCGCCATCACGCCACCTCACGAACGACCGCCACGGGGCAGGAGTTTCAGCCAGGACCGCAGGAAAAGGACGGCCAGCAACACGCTACCCAAGGGCAACCACAACGATGTTGGGTCAGGCAGGATTTCGCCGGGATACCGGGGACTTCGGCCCACTCCCAGCACCAACCCAGCCGCAAAGCACACGCTGAGCAGCTCGATGAAACCACGGCTAGTCTCCCCAAGGAAGCAAAGATCCGCTCCGGGCAGAAGCACCAGCAGAATACGGTGGATCCATCGCTTGCTGCTTTGGAAGAAAGCCACCTCCTCCAGCTTCAACTTGCGCTTCCCGCCATGGAGTCCCTGCTTCAACACGAAGAGGTGATGGCACTTCGAGCAGATATCCGCGAGGGGGCTGTCGGTGGTATGGAAGGTTTCGCCGCATCGGGCGCACTGGGTGGGATAGGGTCGCTTCACACTGCGCCAGAGGCGGAACATGAAAAGAGCCAGCATGAGGAGCGGGAAGAGGAAGCCCGCCGCCACGGAGATGGAGCGGGAACCTAGGGTTTCCGAGGAGGGAGCAGGGCGCGCCGACTTGAGGGCCTCCACGCGCTGGGGCGTATCCGGCAGAGGCATCGCGAAGGCCCACGCCTCATTGCGGGCCTGACTGGCGCTCTTCAGCACTTCGTAGAGTTCCGGCGCCGCCACTCGGGCTTCTTCCTGCTTGGCGATGCCCGTGGCCGTATCCAGGCTCTGGAAAGCCAGCACACTTTGATTGAGCAGCACCTGGCAGCTCCCCGGCTTGGCGAGATTGGCGGCCTCGAACTCTTTTGCGGCTTCCGCCGTTTTCCCGAGATGGAAGCGGGCCGCCCCTAGGTTGTTCAGGACTTCGCCTTGATCGGAGTGCCTGCCCAAAAGCCCTTCGAACGTGGCCTCAGCCGCCTTCCAATCCTGGGCCTGGAATTCCCGCCAGCCTTTCAGGAACGCCTGATCCTGGAGCGTGAAGGCCTTGAACTGGCCATTCTGCAGGGGTTTGGACTGCGGTTGGAGCTGGAAAGCCACCAGACTGGGTGGCGGCGGCTGAAGCGCGGCGGGTTCCAGCAGCGTCAAGACGGGATGAGCGAATTGGAAGAAGATCACCAGGTAGGTCAGTTTGACTTCCCGGACATTGAGGTAAGGCGCCAGCAGACAGATCCAGAGCATGGCCGCCACGGCGGGATCCAACCCCACCAGCACAGGCAGGGATACAAGTACGGCGCCAATGAGCGCCAGAGGCAGGCCGCCTACGCCACGCCGCTCGAGAGGCTCTTCCCAGGCGTAACGGAAAACCCGACGGTACCGAAGCGCCATGGTAAGGGCCCAGGCCCAGAGCAGCAAGGTCGCCATGAGGCGCAACCACGACACGTGTTGCACGATCCAGAGCCAGCGCTGCTCGGGATGAAGCAGACGAATGCGGGTCAGTTCCAACACCTCAGGCAGGCTGCTGATGTAGCCGCCGATTCCCTGTTGACGAAGCAGGATCACGCGAGTGCCCAACACCGTGGGATGGTTGGGCGCCCAGCGCCGCTCCAGCAATTGGACGGCCGCCAATCCCCGGTCGGGTCGTCCTTTCCCCCCCTGCTCTCTCGCCCAGAGCGAAAGGGCTTCCACCAAAGGTGTGATGTCCAAAGTGCCGTGAGCGCGACGCATGAGATCCACTTCCTGGGCAGCCACATCCACTGCTCCAGACGAACCGGATTCGAGGGCCGTTTTCAGACGTTCCATCCGATGAGCCAAAGCGATGGAAGGTTGCAAATCCCTCGCGGAATCAGCTTCTTGGGCGAACAATCCCCCACCCCCCGCCACCATGAAAAGCAGGGTCAAAATGCGGAAGATCCTCCCCTTCATCACCAGGGCTCCTTCTGATACCGGGAATCGCTCTGAAGCGTATCACACCAGCAATCCATCACAAGGTTGTGACTTCATTCACGGATACTTCTCAGCGCTCGGCGAGAATGCGATGATGGTGGACCAGGAGGTTCCATGAGATTCATCCTTCCCGCACTCATCGCTACATCACTTTCCTTCGCGCTTTCCGCCCAGACCACGGGCACCTTTTCAGGTCGCATCACCGATAGCAAAGGCAATCCTGTTCCCACAGCCAAGGTTTTGGTCACCAAAGTAGGCGTCAATTGGGTCAAGGAGCTCAAAGTCGGTTCCGATGGCAAGTTCCTCCAGGTGGGGCTGGAGCCCAAAGAATATGACATCACCATCACTGCCAGTGGCTATGCGGAAATCAAGGAACGAGAGAAAGTGCCCTTGGGCGTCATCCTGAAAAAGGATTACGT
>JAJTBC010000138.1 GCA_021287085.1 Bacillota bacterium
CGCGGGCCTCTACCATGTGGTTCTTCGGGCCCAGGACAGGGATGGCGATGTCGATGATGTGGCTTTGGACATCGTCATCGATCCAGCTGGGGTGCGCGATCACGCCTTCGTGATGTTCAGGGGGGCAGATTTACCAATGACGAAGGATGCGACGGGCAGGTTGAGTGGGCGCTACGATCCCACGCGGGATACTCAGACGCTGGGCAGTGCGCAGCTCTGTGTCCCCTTTTCCTTGGCCGATGGTCAGGCCCTCTTCAAGAACGAGTACAACGGCGCCACTAGCGTTTTATCGCCCACCAGCCCTTTGACGATGTATGGAGGCTGGCTGGTGAGTTCCCTCAACGGAACACCGGAGCAGAATGCCAATGCGCCCAAGCCCACCAGTTGGGTTGGATTAAGGGAAGGCCAATTCCTCGCCTGGACGGGCGATGGAGGCCGCCCTACGGATTTCGACGCGGTGCTGGTGTGGCGCAAGGATCAATTTGCGGCCCTGGGAGGCAGCGGCAATTACCGCTTCACCAGCGATCCGCAAACCTGCGCCTTGCGTGTGGATCTTACCTCCCTCGTGGATGATGGGAATAACGAAATCCGGTTCGTGATCGTTCATCGCGATGCGGGTGGCGACACCTGGTATCTGTCAGAAGCGGCCTACACCAGCCCTTATCTAAAAGATGGCTATTGGCAGTTGGATACGTTTTCCGGCAATGCCGCTCCAGGCAAGCGCTGGGCCGTGATTCCTGCGCCTAGCGGCGCCAACGTGGCCATGCCACCGAGAGGTCCCCTGGTTTTTCAAGCCAAGGCCTTTACCAATGTGCAAGCCGTGGGCCTCATGTATCACGGCCATCGCTGGGGCTATCACTACAGCTTTGGCTTCAATCGCTTTTTTGCCCTGGGTGCGCGGCAGTAGCAGAAATCATCGTAAGAGAAGGGCCAGAGCGTCTCGCCCTGGCCCTTTTTATGGTGTTGCTTGGTTTCCCTTCAGTGCTTATCCACGATGGCCTTGCATTCGGCGATGAAGGCGCGGGCATCGTCGGGGGTGATGGTGTGGTTGGCTTTATAGGCTTTGTTCAGGCGATCCATGGCGTTGCCCAGGGCCTGGATGTCTTCCTTGGTGAAGCTCTTGGCCTTGGCCTGGAGATCCTCCAGCACCTTCTTGGCCGCCTCCCGCTCCTCTGGGGGAAGGGCCGGAAGCGCCAGGGCGCTGCCACCCTTGCTGATCATCTGCGTGGCGAAAGCCTGGGGGCCACCAGCCTTTTCCAGTTTGCTCTTGGCCCAGAAGCCCAGCCCCACGCAGGTGGCGGTCACCAGCACCAACACGCCGACACAGCCGAGGGCGATGTACTTCAGCACACTGCTCTTCTTCTTGGGTTCGTCCATGGAAGTCTCCTGAGGGATCGCCCTTCAGGATATCAAGCCCGCTTCCACGCGGTGGTGCCATCTTTGCGGTCTTCGAGCAGGATGCCCATGGCCTTGAGCTGATCCCGAATCTGATCGGACTGGGCCCAGTTCTTGGCGGCCTTGGCGGCGCGACGGGCTTCGATAAGGGCCTCCACGTCCGCGTCGAGGCTGGCTTCCTCGTGGGGCCATCCGGCGAAGATGGCGTTGGTTTCATCCAGGAAGGCCAGCGCCGCATCCCGTTCGGCGCGGGTGAGGGCGATGCGATCATCCTGGGCGTTGAGATCGGTGACGAGGGTGAAGAGCGCCGCCAGGGCTTCAGGGGTGTTGAGATCGTCGGCAAGGGCATTCCAGAAGGCTTCGCGAGCGGTTTCGATGCGGGCGAGAGGATCGATGGCTTCCTTCCACGGGCCCTGTCCGGCGCTTTCGCCCTCGCCTTCCATGCGGCGACGGAAGGTGCGCAGGCGCTCCAGGGAGTTCTTGGCGGCCTTGAGGCCTTCCACGCTGAAGTTGTAGAGCTTGCGGTAGTGGTTGCTCTGGATGGCGTAGCGGAAGGTGATGGGATCGTGGCCCATGGTGCGCAGATCCCGCAGGGTGTAGAAGTTGCCAAGGCTCTTGGACATCTTCTCGCCTTCCACCAGCAGAAATTCACCGTGGACCCAATGCGTGACCCAGGTGTGGCCCGTGGCTCCTTCGCTCTGGGCGATCTCGTTCTCGTGATGGGGAAAGATGAGATCCACGCCGCCGCTGTGGATATCCACGCGCTCGCCCAGAAGCTCCATGCCCATGGCGGAACATTCGATGTGCCAGCCGGGGCGGCCCGGTCCCCAGGGGCTTTCCCAGTACGGCTCGCCGGGTTTGTGGGCCTTCCACAACACGAAGTCGCTGATGGATTCGCGGTCGTACTCGTCCGCATCCACGGAGGCGCCCAGCTTCATGCCCTCTCGATCCAGATGGGCCAGGCAGCCGTAGTGGGGCAACCCTGCCACGCGGTAGTACACGCTGCCTTCCCGCGCATAGGCGAGGCCATTTTTCTCCAGCCGCTCGATGAGCTGGATCATCTGCGGCAGGTACTGCGTGGCTCTCGGCAGGAACGTAAAGCTGTTTTGAGGAATGGCCACGGCTTCGAGATCCTCGAAGAAGGCCTGGGTGTAACGCTCCGTGAGCGCCTTCATGGCCGCGTGGCGCGCGGTGTTGTCGGCTTCCAGGGGCAGCTCGCCCTGGCTATCGCGGATGATCTTGTCCTCCACATCCGTGATGTTCATGCAGTGACGCACCTCAAAGCCCGAAGCTCGCAGCGTGCGCTTGAGCAGATCCTGGAAGAGGAAGGTGCGCAGATTGCCGATGTGGGCGTAGTTGTACACGGTGGGCCCGCAAGTGTAGAGCGTGACCACGCCGGGGGTGACCGTTTCCAGCGGTTCAATGGTGCGGCTGAGGGTGTTGAAGAGGCGGATCGGACGAGTGGCCATGCTTCCAGTCAAGCCCAGGCCCGCCCAGGGCGCAACTCCAAGAAACAGGATCGCGATGCCGCTGCCGGATCAGGGCCGCACGGCCGCCTTCACCAGGGCGAAGAGATCGTCAGGCAAGGTGCGGGCCCGGCCATCGCGACCGGTGACCACATGCACGGTGCGGCCTTCCACCAGGCGCGTGCCCTCGCGGGTGATCTCGTAGCCGAACACCACTTTGCGACGGTTGGCTTCCAGCAGCTGGGTGCGCACCTGCACCACCTCGTCGTAGCGGGCCGGAGCACGGAACTTCACGAAGATCTCGGCCACGCTCATCAGCACGCCCTGGCGCTCCCATTCGGCGTAGCTCTGACCCTGCTGGCGCAGGAAATCCGACCGCCCCAGCTCCATCCACACGGGATAGGTGGCGTGATGCACGATGCCCATGGCATCGGTTTCGGCGTAGCGCACACGGACAGACGTAAAGGATTCCAGCATGGCTTCATTGTGACCGTGGAACCGGGGAGGAACCATGGGAATCGAACGTTCGAACCCCTGGCCCTCCCCGGATCCACGAAGTCAGTCAGGCGCTACTCCAGCACCACCTTGATGGTGTCGCCGTCGTTGGTGGTCACTTCCAGCAGCAGATCGCCGGGCTTGGATTGCTCCAGCAGCTTGATGAGGGCATCGGGCTTCATGGCCTTCTTGCTTTCGCCGTTGATCTTGATGTCGCTGTCGCCGGCCATTTCCAGCACGCCTTTGGCGAGGTTCACGGGCAGGCGCATGTGCACTTCCGTGGGGCCGTTGCCATGCTTCTCGGCGCGATGGTGGCCCATGCGCCCGCTCTTGCTGACGATATCGACCTTGATGAAACGGGCCTGCTGGGCGGCCAGGGGCGCGGCGAAAAGCAGACCGAGGGCTAGGGGCAGAGCCAAAGCTCGCATGGAAACCTCCAAGGAAAAGGGGCGGGATGGCTTTTGGAAATCGCGTGCCTTACCGCGTATGGAAGGGATTACGGCGGTTCGTGCCGGGCGGTTAGTGGAAAAAGAAAGGAGGGCTTGGCACCATGGTTTTTTCGGAGGCCCCATGAAATTGCTCGCCGCTTGCCTCATCGCTGCTGCGCCGCTGATGGCGCAGAACGTCACCTGGGAACATGATCTGGCTGCTGCTTTGAAGCGCGCCAAGGCTGAAAAGAAGCTGGTCTTCGTGGATATCTGGGCTGAGTGGTGCCCGCCGTGCCAACATCTCAAGACCAAAGTCTTTCCCACCGCTGAAGCCCAGAAAGCCCTGGCCGCCTATGTGCCCGTGGCGCTCATGACCGAGACCAAGGATCGCAACGTGCAGCCCGCCGCCATGGCCGCCGCCGAAAAATACCGCGTGGAAGCCTATCCCACGCTGCTCATCCTTGATAGCGATGGTAAAGAAGTGCGGCGCCAAACCGGCGCTTTCCGCACCGGTGCCGATCTAGCTGCATGGCTGGGAAAGCGGTAAAGACCGGTCCTACAGATCCTTCACGCCTCCCTGGGGCTTGGGCTTCTGGGGAAGCCGCTGCTTCATGCCTTCCAGCTCGTCCTGCTGGGCGCCCATGCTGGGGCGGGGCGGCGGAGGTGGAGGCGGCGTCTTGGGAGGCGGCGGCGCATCCTTGAGGAGGGTCTGCAGGTTGTGGATGGCCTCCTCGCGCCCCGGTTGTTCCTGGATGAGCCGCTCCAGCAGCGCCTGGGCTTCGGCCCGCTGATTGAGGGCCAGATGGGCTTTGGCGGCCAGCAACAAAGCCGGAGCGCGCCATTCCGGCACCGGGCGGGGCACGCCCTGGCCCAGCAGCGGCGCCAGGGTGTCCAGGGCCTGGGGATAGGCCTGGGATTTCAGCTCGATCTGGGCCGCCAGCAGGCGGTGGAGGGGCTTGTGGCCCGAAGGTTTCCAGCGCTGGGCCGCCGTCAGGTCGCCGCGATCCAGGGCGCTCTGGGCCAGCCATGCCTTCACGGAAGGCGGCACGGGCCACTCAGCGCGGCCCTGGGGGGCCAGGTTCAGCGCCACGAACAGGCCCAGGATGGGACGCCAGGCCCGGAGCGGCTTGCCCGCCGCCAGCAGCCATAGGCCCAGCCCCGCCAGGGCCAGCCACGCGCCCCATTCGGGGTGGGAGGGCTGAAGGCTGCGAGCAACGGGCAGCGCTTCCTTGCCTTGGGCCAGGCGGTGGAAGAAGTCGGCCAGGTCATCCTGCGGCGTGAAGGCGCGTCCTCCGCTGGCCTGCGCCAACTGCTCCAGGAAGGTCGGCTGGGCGGTGCTCACCAGGGGTTTCTGGTCCGGGGAGCCCTCCAGCGTCTGGGGCGCGGCTTGTCCTAGGGGCACCACGTACAAGGGCATGGAGGCCTTCTTCAAGGCTTCCGTGGCCCGCAGGAGGGCTTCCCCAGAGGCTTCCCAGGTTTCCTCCCCGTCGCTCAACAGCAGCAGCACCGTGGGGGTTTTGGGGTCGATGGCTGCGAGGATCTGCGGCAAGCCGCGCCCCAGACTCGTGCCAGGACTGCCCAGATCGCCGGGAGTGACGGCCCGCAACGCATCCCGCAGCAGCGGCAGATCCTGGCCGGGCGGCATCAAGGGCAGGGTGTCGCCCGTGAGGAGATCCAGGCCGAAGCGCAGGCCGGGCCTCGGCTGCGCCCACAGGCGATCCAGCGTGTTGAGGGCCGCTTCCCAGCGGGTCTTGCCGGCCATGTCGCGAACGGTCATGGAGCGACTGGCGTCCACCACCACCTGCACCGTGAGGCGGGGCACCTCCGGGGAGCCGTAGCGCGGCTCCGCCAAGCCCAGGCCCGCGCCCAAAAGCATCAGCGCCGTTCCCAGGCCCAGCAGCCAAGGTCGCTGTCCCACCACTCGCACACCGACCCCTGGCCGGGATTGCGCCCACAGCCCCAGGCCCAGGGCCACCAGGGCCAGCAGGGCCGCGGGCAGCAGGAACCAAGGGTGGGTGAAGGGAAGAGGCATGGGTCAGGTTCCCATCCAAAGAGGGGGTTTCCGGCCCCGTTTGCGAGCCAGGTCGAAGGCCAGGGGCAGCGCGAAAAACGCAGCCGCGGCCAGGAGGTAATGGGCCAAGGGACGACCCTCGGAGGGCGCGTCCACGGGCAGGGCGGTCTTTTCGAGGCGGTCCACCGCCGCCAGGGAGCGCTCCAGTCCCTGAGGATCGTCGGCTTCGAGATACTCGCCGCCCGTGAGGGCCGCGATGCGCCGCAGGCCATCGGGATCGGTATCCACCTTGAGGCGGGCGTACTGGCCGCCGTCGATGGGATAGAGGCTTTCACTGCCGGGACGGCCCATGAGCATGGTGTGGATGCGAATGCCCTGCTGCTGGGCTTCCTGGGCGGCTTCCTCCCCCGATACGCGGCCCCGGTTCTGGGCGCCATCCGTGAGCAACAAAATCACGCGACTGCGGGCGGGACTGTCCCCGAGGCGGCGCACGGCAGTCATGAGGCCGCTGCCGATGGCGGTACCGTCGTCCCGCGTATCCAGCTCCAGCCGGTCCAACATCGCTCGCAGTCGCCCGTGATCGGCGCTGAGGGGGCTCAGGGTCACGGGATGGGCGCTGAAGAGGATGATGGAAAAACGATCGTCGGGACGCCCCGCGATGAAGCGCTTGAGCAGACGCCGCGCCGCGCTCCAGCGGCTTTCCCGCCCATCGTCCAGGGCCTTCATGGAACTGGAGCCGTCCAGCACCACCGCGAAATCCACCACGGGAGCCTGTCCGCGCACGGGGCTGCGCCATTCCGGCCCCGCTGCCGCCAGGGCCAGCAGGATCGCCAGGGCTACGGGCACCGTGCGTGCGCCGATGCGCTCCAGCCTGGAGGTGGGCCGTTCGTGGGGGATGCCCCAGCGGTACGAGGCCCGCCAGGTCGCCCAAAGGGCCGGGATCAGCAGCAGGAGCAGGATGGGATGGCGCAGCTCCAGCATCAGCGTCCTCCCAATGCGTTCAGCAAGTCTTCACGCGAGGGGAAGGGCGGCTCCGTGCGGCCGAAGCGGGCCGCGTCGAGGCTTTGGATCCAGACGGCCCAGGGATCCAATTGCCGTTGGCGGAACTCCGCCGCCCCCCAGCTTCGGGCTTCGTCGCCGTAATGGGCCACGAGCAGGGCTCGGCCCTGGGCATGGGCCTCGTCCAGAGCGGTGCGGCTTCGATCCTTGGGAGGCCAATGATGGCTGAAAGTCCGGCGCAGACGATGGCGCGTGCGCGCGGCGCCTTGCCTTCGCCAATGTCGCACCCATCCCAGGACCAGCGCCAGCACCGGCACCAGCAGCAGGCTGGCCCAGGCCCAGGGGAAGGGCACGTAGGGCAGCGCGTCGTCCTTGCCGCCGCCCACGCCCATCCAGGGCGCGCCGAAGGGCACCGTGCGGGGCACGTCCACTTGCAGGGGCGGGCTGTGGCGCCCGTCCCCGAGATCCAGGGCCGGAATGAGCAGCGTGCCTACTCGAAGCGGCTGTACCGTGAGCTTCCAGCCCCGGCCATCGGGCAGGGGCTCGACGCTGCGCAGATCCAGCGGGCCCAGCTTTTCTTCGCCAGGGCGCGGCAAGGGCGGCGCCGCGGGATCATCCTCCCGCAGTTCCAGCACCGACAACTGACCCAGGGGCGCCTGGGCCGGAGCTTTCCAGACGGGCGCGGCCGTGAGCGAGAGGCCGAGGCCCAGGGCGAGGAAGGGCTTCACGCGCCGCCTCCTTTGAGCCACGCGCTGAGCTTCTGGACAGGGTCTTCCAGTACGTTCCAGGTCTGGCGCTCCACGGCGGCGGAAAAGCCGGGATCAGGCCAATCCCCCGCCCCTTTCTGGGGGGAATGGGGGCGGAACCACACCACGCGATGGCGCGCGGCGATGGGCTTCAGCAGGGGAGCCAGGCCTTGGAGACCCGCGCCATTGCTGAGAATCCAGAGGCGATGGCCTTTGCCCCGTTCGCCCCAATGGCCCAGCGCTTCGCGCCAGGCTTCGGGCGTGGGCACCGCGGGGCCGCGCTCCGCCAAGGCTTCCAGCACATGAAGTCCCGCCACCTTGCCGCGCCGTGGCGCCAGACGCAAGGACGGCGTGCGGGCATCGCCGGGCATCAGCAGGCCGAGCCGATCATTGCCCGCCTGCAGGGTGGTCATGGCGGCTCCGGCGATTTCCAAGGCCCAGCGCATGGGCGTGACGGGATCGCCCAGGAACATGGAAGGCGAAGGGTCCACCACCAGCCACAACATCAGTTCGCGGCTGGATTCGAAACGCTTGATGACCGGCTCGCCCAGGCGGGCGGTGAGGGGCCAGTTGATGGCCCTGGGATCGTCGCCGGGCACGTAGGGCCGATTCTCCACGAAGGTGAGCCCCGACCCTTTGAGCTTGCTGGGATGCAGTCCTTCGGTGCCGCCGCTCAACGCCTTCCTCAGCCGCAGCGGAAGGCGGCGCAAACGGGCGAGGTAGCGGGGCGGGAGGGGCATCAGCGGGGCAGGTTGAGGTCGTCGAGACCCGGCACGAACCCTTCGATGGGCATGCGGATCTGGGTGGACAGGCGCACCTCGGTTTCGCCTTTGGGCTTGAGGGAAAGTGTCCACAGCCGCAGCCCGGGCCGGGGGCCTTCCTGGGAAGGCGTGCTTTCGGGCATCGGTAGTACCTTCACCCGATCATGGGTCGAGACCAGTTCCCGATCCAAAAGCTCCACATTCAGCGTCAGATCCGTGTCGTTGGAAACCTGGAAACGCTCCCGCAGGGTCCACTGGGTTTCCTTGGTGAAAGTGCCCACGGTTTCTTTTTTGGCGTCGAGGCGCTCCAGGGCCACGCGCACACCGCGATAAGGACCGAAGCCGAAGGTCATGGGTTTGCCTGGGCTGGGCAGCAGCAGGGGCGAAGCGCCCACGCGCTGGGTTCCCGCATAGTGCACGACCGGCGCATTGGGGAACCAGGGAATGCCGGCGGGTATGGGGAAGCGGGCCACCTGATGCACGGTGGGATCCAAGCGCGGGGTCGCCACCAGGGCCAAGGCGGGTTCCAATTCTTTGGAAAGCACTCGGAAGCGGTGCGGCTCGTTGTCGGAGGGTACATCCTTCAGGCCTTCCAGCGACCAGGTGGCGGCGAGACCTTGAGCTTCCTCCATAGGGCTGGCTTCTTCCGGCGCTGCTTCCTGGAGATAGGTGTTCTGCATGGTCTGAGTCGGAGGAGGAGGTGGTGCTGGCGCAGCATCTGCGACCACTTCCACGGTGGCTGAGGCCCAAGCCTTCTTGGCCAGGGGGCGCTGATCCTGATAGTTGAGGGTGAGGGGCCCTTTGAAGGTGGCCAGGGTGAGACTGCGGCTGGCTCTGGCGTTGGTGATTTCCAGGCGGACATTGGACCAGTCTTCCCCGCTGTTTTGGTTCACGGCCGCAAACAGCACCAACTCCACCCTCTTCCCATCCTGCGAGAGCCGGGCTTCGTATTGGGGATTCCAGCGAGCGCTGCGATTGCGGTAGGTCAGCTCTACTTCGACATCGCCAGGTCGGGAGAAGCTGGCTTCTACGGTGGCGAAGGAAGGACTGGTGCTGCGCTGGGCGGTCTTTTGTTCCAGCGCCTCATTGAGACGGTCGAGGGCTTCCTTGCGTTCCGCCCATTCGTGGCGACGCTTGCGCTCCCTGGACAGCACGCGAGCCAGGCGTTCCTGCAATCCTTTGCTCAGGGTCACCACCGCCTCGGCGCTGGGCAGGGTCAGCGTCATCTTGGAGGACAACTCCTTGTCATAGCTCGCTTGAAGGTTCTTCAGGAAAAGCTGTTCCTGGGCCAGGGCTTCGCCTTCCGCCGTCAACAGATCCACGGCGTCCTGCGCCTCGTTGCGTTCCCGCTTGAGCGCAAGGTAATCAGGCGTTTCGGTTATTTTGAGCACCTGGGAACCTATGCCCAGATCCCCGAGGCGCGTGCCTTGAGGGCCCCGCAGGCTCACCCGCACATCGTCCAGACCGAGCTTGGCCGGCAGGCCCTCGATGCGGAATCGCTGCGTACCCGTCGTGTTCGCCCGGAACTTGCCCACTCGCGTAATCCAGGCCTCATCGGGATGCAAACGCACGCTGCGAATGGGGGCTTCGAGGGTGACCGGGCCCTGGGCCCATGCGCAGAGCCCCAACAGGGAAAGGGAAAGAAGAGTAAACGCACGCATGCTCGCTCCAGGGGTGGTTTCAGTCTACTCTGCCCGTCAGGGTTCCAGGGACACGGCTGGCCGCGCTCTGAACACTCGTCTCGGCCCCTTTTCGGAAAGGAAGAGACCACGCATTCACGTGTTCCTGATCCGGTTGTTCTACTCTGGTTCAGGAAACGAGGCGGCCATGGCACGTGGAATCTGGGGAATGGCCCTGCTGTCAGGGGCATTGATCGTGGGCCTGGGGTGCGCCCGTCCCGTGGTTCCAAGGCCTCGCCCGACGGATCTTCCTGCACCGACCGCACCCGTCAGGCCCTTGCCTCGCTTGGGTTTCGCCCTTCAGGCCGGAGCCTTCGCCCAGGCGGAGAATGCGGCGCGTTTGGCGACGAAGCTTCGGGATCAGGGCCTGGATGCGACCCATGTCAAAGGTCCCAATGGGTTGTACCGGGTGCGGTTCGGGGATTTCCGGGAGCGGGAGGAGGCCCGACGCAAAGGCGAAGCCCTGAAGGCTGCCGGGATCATCGAGGCCTATTGGATCGTGGCTCCAGAGGCGCCGATCGTCAGCCTCGAAGACGTGTCGGGATTGCGGCGAAAACTGGTGGAAACCGCCCAAAGCTATGTGGGCGTGCCCTACCTGTGGGGCGGCAGCAGCGATCAGGGCTTCGATTGCAGCGGCCTCACCATGGCCGTGTACCAGTTGAACGGCCTGCGCTTGCCCCGGTCCTCCCAGGCGCAATTCGACATCGGCAAAGCGGTGGACATCTCGGAGCTTTTGCCCGGAGATCTGGTGTTCTTCGCCCTGGGCCGTGCAGGTCGCATCTCCCATGTGGGCCTCTACGTGGGCCAGGGCGCGTTCATCCATGCCCCCAGCGCGGGCCGGGCCGTCTGTCGCGAGGCGCTGGAGACACGAGGCCTGCGCGAACATTTCGTGGGGGCCAAGCGCTATTTCTAGGCAAACACGAAGGGACGCCTTTCGGCGTCCCTTCTGGGTCTCACGAATCAGAGATCCGTGTTAATGCACCGTACGCCAGACCCTGGGTTTGGGATACTTCTCGCTCGGATTGCCCTCGAAGCGTCGCACTTCGGGAGTGGTCTGAGGCGCGCCAGGGGCGGCATTGACCGCGGGCACGGTGCCGGCCTGGATCACGCCACGGGTGCCGTAGTTGATGAGATCCGAAGCCACCCCGATCCAGGCGAAGACATCACCGCTGGGATTGAGAATGCCGGTACGGGAGTCCTTCACGATCGGCTGCATGACGTCGGCGATCAGCTTGGTGAAGGATTTGCCGGTGCCGCCGCTGCAGGGATCACCCTTGGTGGGCAGGAAGTAGGTGTAGAAGAGGCTGCCCGCCACCACCATCGGGGGGTTGATTCCCTTGGCTACGTAGTTCTCCGTAACAGCACGGAAGGGGAAGTTCACGTAGTATCCGAAGGCGGGAGTGCCGGTGGCCGGAGACAGGAAGAAGTTGCTGCATCCTGTGGTGATGTCCTTCCAGACCGAATCGGAACAAGGGGTATTGGACGTGGTGCTGACCGTATTGTTCGTGAAGTCCTTCAACTGATTGTCTTGGATGCCCGCGTCCACGCCGTCGGGCATATCCAAGCCCCATTCCTTGCTGTCCTGGCGGTCGAAAACCACCGTGAGACGGTGCTGGTTGGGTTTGGCGCTTTCATTGGGATAGAGGAAATCCAAGGGGTTGTGACGGTTGCCGCTGACCATGGCAATACCCACCGCCGCAGGAACGGTAACGTTATCCTGGGCGCGCCCCGGATAGAGCCCCACTCGGAATGGCGCAGGCAGCGTGGTATAGACCGAGTTCTTGGCCAGGCTCGTATCCTGGTAGACCTTGCGGATACCCGGATTGCCGCCAGGGGTCAGCCACTGGGAGAGGTTGGAACTGTCCATTCGGAAGTTCTTGTAGGTGGCATAGGTGGGGCTGGTGGTATCAGGCCCCTTACGGGAACCCCAAGCCCACAGTCCGCCCTTCTGGTCCGTGAAATAGGCTCGCTGAGCCATGCCCGAATTGGGAATGAACTGGAAGGGAACGATGCCCGCTCCCACGGGACCCGCAGAAGCATCCAACTTGGCGGCGGAAAGGATTTCTCCCGTATAGACGTCCACGGCCAGCACGGAGCGACCCAGGGGTTTGGTGAAGGCCACATCCACATCAGGAGTGGAAAGGCCGCCCCCGAGGAAAACCGCGTCCCGCAGGTTGGTGGTGGTACCTGAGGTGAAAGCCACGCGCCCGATGGCGGGGACTGAAGTGGAGAACCCCATGCTGCCCACCAAGGTTTTCAGATCGTCAAGCGTCATGGTGGTCTTGTTGCGATCCGAGGTCAGCAAGCTCACCTCATCCGGCACCAGGGACCACTTCAAGGTAGGGTTGAAGGGATCTTTGACATCCAAGGCGTAGTAACTGCGACCACCTTTACGCAGACCCACCACGGCGATGGCCCTTTCCTTGTTGGTGGGATCGGGATTCACCTTGCCATTGGGAGGCACACCCCCGCTGGGCAGATCCAGGAAATAGAGGGTGGGAGTACCATCGGCCATGAACCGGTGCGGGTTGTTGCCCGCGCTCTGACCGTACACGTAGTCCAGGTTGGTGAGGAAGTCCGTGGGCATGAAGCTCCACAGCTCTTGAACGGCCCCGGTAACGATCTCCTGATCGATGCCATGGCTGTCTGTTTTGATTTCCTTCTTGGTCACTTCACCGAAGGCGTGAACCCAGCCTTGGTTGGTGCCCACCAGGATCAGCCGGAAGCGGTTGGCTCCGGCGACACCGGCCAAGCGGGAGTGGCTGGCGATGCCTGACGAGATGCGGGAATCGGTGAAATCGTATTCCAGGGCCGAGGGGCTCGAATTGACGATATCGCCCATGATCGTGGCCCGATTGCTGGTGGGTACACCCAGTCCATCCACTGGAGCACCGGTTTTGGTGTCTGCTCCGGCGGCCATCCACATGACTTTCTTCTGATCGGTGGAGCCAGCGATCAGGGTGGTGGCTACGTAGTTCTTAAGGCCCGAAGTGTTGTCATCGGCCAGGGCATTGTCGAAATTGGGGCCCGAAGTCGTGAAGGGTTTCAAGCCTCGCTCCGGCACGGCCGCCGTGCCCGGCAGGCGGGTGTACAGTTTGCGGGAACTCCAGAGGACCGATGACAAGGCATCGGAAGCAGCCCACACCGCCTTGGTCTTGGAGATGTCCGTGGTGATGTTGGCGTCCTTGTCCACCAGTGCGTACGAGGTGCCTGTGTCGCGGGTGCCGAACATCATCAGATCGCCGGACCAGATGACGCCACCGGTGGACGGCACGGCGAAATTGCCGAGGTACACCTGGTTGCCAAAGGTGGCGCCCACGTAGGGAAGGTTGGGACTGGAAGTGGCGTTGTTGCCGCCCGCCGAGATGGCCAGGCGAAGGGCATAGTCGAGGCTCTTGGAGAGCTTGTCGGGATCGGTAGCATCGAAGAAATACACGGCGCCGGGCTTCTTCTGGCCGATGGCGGGATAGCTGGCCTCGTCGCCAGGGTAGGGAATCCAGTCGTTGTTCGGGTCAAGCGGATTGTCGTTGCCCGAGAAGGGGCGGAAACCGCTGAGCAACCCGCCCGTGGTGGCCTGATCGCCCAAGACTGCCGCCAGGAAAAGGCTGCGCTTGGGACTGTTCACGTCGGTGATCTTGCCCGCCAGGCTCACCCCCACGGTCATGGTGGTGATGCGATGGGGTTTGTCGTAATTGACACCGTTGCGCTTATAGATGGAGAAGGGGAGGAAGCCCGAGGGAACATCGGTTCGCGGCGAGGTCCCAGGATTCTGAGGGGCTAGGTAATCCGTCCCCACCGTTCCCAGCAGCGGGTTGGCCATGTGGGCGCCGATGCCAGCAAAGGTAAAGAGGTTCCAGTTGCTTCCATTGCGATCGATGATGTTGTTGTTGGTGATGATGGCTTGGTTCCCAGTTTTGGCGTCGAAGGCGGTGCTGGGGCCTGATCCCGTCAAATAGGGTGTGGTCTGGTTGCCGTTGTTGGTACCCGTTCCGTTGTTGTCGATGCCATCGGTGAAAAGCACCAGGAAGTGATTGGCGCACTGGGAAATATCATCCGGCGTCGTCACATCGTTGAAAATGCTTGCGGGATCCGTGAACTGCGCCAGGGTCCGGGCCATGGCGTAGGTCAAAGGCGTGCCCCCGTTGGCAAAAAGGCTTGCGATGCGATTCATCCCCTTGACGGAATTTCCGCTGGTGGAGGTGACGCCTTCAAGCTTGGTGTTGTTAAGAACCACCCAGCCGGAGGCATTGCCATCGGCATGCACGGTTTCGGGATTGGCTGGAGGTGTGGTGGTTCGGCTGTTGTTATTGATGAAGGTATTGGTGCCAGCCGCAGCCTCGTTGGGGGGGTCCAGGAAGCGGAAAGCCCAGTACACCTTGGCCTGGTGGGCAATCCAGGTCTGGATCGAAGCTTTTTTGCAGGCCTGAAGACGAGTGACAGCAGGAATGCGGTACTTGGAGGCTTCATCGTTGATCATTTCCTTGAAGGCTCCGTCCAGATCATAGGAAGGCACGGAGAATGTGCCCCATCCGGAGTCGGAAGGACCAAAACCCATGCCCCACCGATAGTCGGCCTGATGACCCGCCAGCGCCGTGGCGGAATTCGCGGCATTATATACAATGTATTTATTGGTTAAAGTTCCATCCGTCGTGTAATAAGGCTTAGTGCTATCGGATGACTGGTATTTGCCATTAAAAAGCCAGGCAATGTAGGATGGTCGATAGGCCACGCTGTTCAGGTAAACCCAGGTTCCAGTGGCGATCGGAGTGCTCGGAGCCATGGTGCCGCTCGTGTCCATCGAGAAGGTGCCGTTCGAGGCATTCTCGATCCGGTAGCCGCGGTCCGTTTCGATATCCAGGTCGCTGCCATAGGGCGTGTTGATCAGGTTGCCATTAGCATCATATGCGCTCTCGATGACCCGATCCTTGATCTTGATCGTGCTGAGGGGATTGCCCGCAGAAGTGCGATCCAGCATGGCCCAGGGGATGGGGATGTCAATGGTTCGACTCCCACTGGCGAACCTTGCATGGCTGGCAGCGCGAATCCAGTTGCGTATGTCATTGCGGCCGGAGCTGAGGACGAACAGTCCAGACGAAGAAGTGGCTAGATCCGCATCGGCGGCCGTAACCTGTGTTCCATCTGGTTTTATTAAGATGGTGCTGGTAAGAGCACCGGGGTAAGTGAGACCTGGGACAGAGTAGTTGCTGCCCGCACTTGCGTCTAAAGAAATGCTTATGGTGGGATCAGTGGCCCCGACCGGAGGGTTGTTGCAGTAGGCCGGGATCTTCCAGGTGGTGAGCGTCCCCGAGCTTGCAGTCAATCCTGCGGTGGTAGTGGCGGGTGTGAATGTGGCGTAACCCGGGCAAGTATTGGTCGTGCCGGTCGTCACGGACCAATTGATCTTGTTGTAATCCGTGACCGAGGACGGTTGTTGATAGAGGTAATACGTGGAGAGGGAAATGGTATCGCCTGCGTACAATCCAAAAACGGTGGACCCACTAGAGGCGCCATTGATGGAAAGTTTTTGGAGTTGCACTTTGTCGCCAAGAACAGTAGGGGTCGGCACAAAATCGGGAATGGTGATGGTGGCAGTGCGCTGGAAAGTCTTCTCATCAATGATGGTCAAACCCCCTTCCGAAGTTCTTGCGTCCCCGCCCCAATTGATGTTGCGGTTGTTGAGGTCCTCGCTTTCCGCCATTGGATGGATGAGGGTGGCTGTGAGGGTGACCACCTGCCCTGGAGAATAGGGGCCCGCGGGGGAAGCCACCAAGTTGGGGATTTCGTAGGTGCCGGGAAGGGTTCCCTTCACGCCAGTGGAATAGGTCTGCGAGGAGTTTGTGTCGATGACATACTGGGTATGGGCCGTGGTCGCATTGACGGGCTTGAACCGAATCCAGGCATAAGCGCTTGTATTTCCAACGGATTGTGCGTAAAATCCTCGTACGGGAGCAGTCGTGACCGCAGCTGTGTAGGTGCAGTCATTCAATCCGAGGGGAACGTGTGCTGCGCAAGCGAAGGGATTATCGTAATAGACTACAGAAGTTGAATTGTCAGAATTTACAGTAATCTTGTAACGAGAATAAGCGCCCGAGGCGCTGGCTGCCCTTGCCGTCACATAATAAACATTATTCGCAGCGGTTCCTCCGCTTCCTGCGATAAGTCTAAAGCGCATAAATCGGTAGGAGTCGGCGTCCCCAACATCCTGGTTCCGATACAAGGGATGGAACATGAGGGAGGCCATGGAGCCGGAGTAGTCGAAGACCGTCACCAATTCCGGTTTGGGCTTGATGCTCGTGGATTGCTGGTAGAGGTCCAGGAAGTCGGTTTTGGCGGTTTGGAGTCGGGAATCCAACTGAGCGAGGAGGGGAGGGGCGCTTCCCAGCAGACACAGGAGGGCGGCCACCAGGGTGGATCGACGGAAGATGCGAGCGATCGTAGTCATGGGAATCTCCTGTTACTGGATAGGCGTGGTGATCCAGGCTTCCTTGCCATGAGTGAAGGTGACTCCGGCGACGGTGACCTGGGAATCGGAACGGATGGCAAGAACGTTGGGCATGATGGGGGCCGAGGCCGTGGCGCCGCCAGCAGCAGGGCTATAGCCTCCGGGCGCCGAGGTCTGGCTCACGAGGGGCTTGTCGATGCTTCCCATGTGGGTGAGGCCCACGGAAAAGGTCTGAGAGGTTCCCGAAAGGCTTGCAGGGTTGTTCAAAGTGGCGAGGGTGTTGCTTCCGGGGGTGTAGGCGCTCTGGGTGACAGCATCCCAGGATTGGCCCTTCTTGGTGGGGTCGGCCAATACCCGCTTGTAGAGGGTGAGGAACTGGAGGCCTTCGGGATCCGCGGCTCCGACCTGGTTGTCGATGTTCAACCAGTAGAGGGACCATTCGATGCCGGAATCGGCCACATTGCGGGCCATGGAGCCTTGGCGGGAGGTGCCGGCGATGATCACTTCCCGCAGGGAATTGCGCGACATGCCGAAGGCTGCAACGGTGAGCAGCACCAGCAGCATGAGACACACCAGGATGGTGATGCCGCCGGTCTGGGGATGGAAGGTGGGGGTTCTTTTCATGGATTCACCTGCCTACTTCATGGAAAGGCCGAAATGGCGCGGGAGCATGATGACGCTCTGGGTTTGTTCGTGGAATGCCAGGGTGGGTGTGGCCGTGTTGTTGAACTCGGTGCGTTGAGTAGCCGTGCGGGTGGTGACATCGATGCGTACCAGTACCGGAATTTCCCGGAACCAGTGCTCGTTGCCCTGGGTAGTCGTGAAGCCAGGGCGCCCCAGGAGGTTCAAAGCCGAGTCCAGATCTGTTCGCAGATCATTCCAGGTTCTGCCGTTGTAGGCATGACCGCCCAGCCAGTTCACGCCGGAATCCACACTCAGGAACACCCTGAATCCCGAGACATTTTCCGCCACGATTTGGCGCTGGGCGGGATCGGGCACAAATCCTCCCGGAGCATAGTTGCCCTGATCACGAACCAGGCAGGGCACGGCCCCGGCCACAGGGTCGAGGATCACGTCCTGGATGGTGTAGCGAACCATCTGGGCCAAGCGCAGGAAGCTGATTGAGGTGTTATGAATCGGAGGCTCGGTGGGGTTGCCCTCTGCGGGGCCATCTCCCGTGATGCCCGCATCCGGATTGCCGCCTCCCAGAACCGTAACTTTGGCACCGTTTACCCCAAGGATGCTGCGAACGCGCACGGTCTTGGAAGAGTCCCGCAACATGAAGCTTTGCCCCACATGCACCATGTTGGCGTTCGAGGCCTGCTTGCAATCGATGACGTAGGTCATGGTGTCGTCGGCGCCCACCTGGCTGCCACCATCCACCACAAGATCCGCGTTGGATTTGATCGCAGTACCGCCACCCGCGCTCGAATCCAGCGTGGCTTCAAAGGGCAAGGCCTCGTCCACGTAGAAAAGGATGGCATCGGATCCCTTGGTGACTCCCGTGCCGCCGGAAGTGTCTGTGGCGGAAGGGATGATGTAGAAGGGAGGGTTGATGGGCGAGACCGTTGGCGGGGTATGCAGATTGTAGAGATACATTCCCGCGTTGTTCAGATCGTCGGCAATGAGGTCGATGGCCGAACGGTTGCGTCGCAACGAAGAGATCTTTTCGCCAGACGCATAGAAGGTGGTGAGGCTGGAGCGGAACACCGAGGCCAACCCCGCCATGAGGATCGAAGTGAAAAGGAGCGCTACCAATAGCTCCACCATGGAGAACCCCCCCTGGCGGCTGAAGCGGAATAGCCTGCACCGACGCAACTCAGACATGGAGAATCCTCCGAGTGAGGGAAACGGTGCGGGTGATGGGTGCGCCGTTGCGGTCGGTCTCGTCCTGGAATTCCACCACCACGAAATAATCCGCCGTGCGCCCTGTGGGGCCCGTCACGTTCACGTCCTGGCGCCCTACCGTAGCAACGTACGACCCGCCTCCAAGATCAGGCTTGGTGCCGGAAGGCGCGGTGGTGTTGCCGTGATTATCCACGGCCACGTACACCGGAGCGGCGGCGTTGATGAACTGCATGCCGGTGAGCGCTGCGCCAGGGCCTGTGGCACTGGTCTGGTTGAGCCATGTCAGTCGGCCTTCCTGTTCCACTTGATCCATGATGCGTTCGGCGACCAACACGGCCGTGGTGAGGCTCTTGCCGCCTCGGGCGACGCGGAGGGACATGACCTGAAGACTGGCGAGGCCCAGCAGGCCCACACCCAGAATGAAGGCGGCCATCAGCATTTCCACCATGCTGAAGCCGCGCTGCCGGAGTTGATTGGTGCGACGCATCAGAGCTTCCTCCATTGGCCGTTGTTTCCATCGATGGTGCCGGGATTGTAGAACTTGTAGACGCTGCCACCGTTGTCGAGCACCACGATCAGCCCCATGGGGCCACCCGTGATGGGCTGGCCGCCCCGCAGACCCACGACGGCCACGTAGAAGGCGGAATCGAACCGCTTGCTGTAGCCCCGAATGCGCACGGATTGGCGTCGGCTCAAGTTGGCCGCATCGCCACTGGGATCGCTGACGAGGCCGTGGAAACTACTGGTGGTATCAGAAAAGGGCGGAACGGAATCAATGGTTTGGCTGCTTCCGACAGCGCGGCTCCACCAGTCGCTGCCTGCTACCACCACGCCGGCATAGCTTTGCGCTCGGTTGGCGGCCTGGAAACGAAAAGCTTCCGAGGCGTTCGCATTGTTGGCCAGAATCGTGGCGGCCGTCACTTCCGTACCTGTAACGGTAGTGGCGTCGCCGTAGGCCAGCAGGTAGGGATTGCCCGCATTCCAATCGCCTTGCACGGCCAGCAACGTGTCGCGGCCCGTGGAGACGCACTGCTTATGGGCGGAAAGAACCGTGCCCTCGATCTCGTCCAGCATGGAGCGCACGGATCCGCCCGGTCGATTGCCGAGCATGAACACCCCCGCAACCGAAAGAATGCCTACGATGGCCAGCACCACCAGCAATTCGATCAGGGAGTAGCCGCCGTGGCGGTCATGGGAAGAAAACCATGGCTTTGCATGCATAAGAGGCCTCACCCATCCATCGTCGCGCTTGGGGATAAGGATGCAATGATGTTTAATTCGAAATTTATCAATTTTTATGAACAATGCGGATCGACGGATTCCACAAATAAGTGACGAAATGACTACTTTTTAGTCAAATCGTTTTTATCCTGCTCATCCTACGATCCTGTTTTCATTTTTTCCCTGCATCCAGCCAAGTGTGAATGCTTTCCAGTGATTTCCGGCTGGTCATGTCCAGACTCAGGGGCGTTACGGACACCACCCGATCCACGGACAGCGCATGCACGTCGGAATCGGGTTCCAGGCTGGCGAGATCGACGCGGCATTGGATCTGGCCAGCGCCTAAAGCGGATCGTGGAGTGGGGCTGTCCAGCACCATGTGGAAGTAGCTTTGGCGGGAAAGGCGGCACAGGCGCCAGGGAGTTTCGGGAGTGGCCGTGTCGGGCACGTCGAGCTTGAGCAGATCCACGTCGGGCATGGGCGGGGCGGCCAGGAGGCGGGCGGCGAAAAAGCCCACGAAATGCGCGGCGGCGCTCCAATCCTTGTCCCGGTGATGCAGGAAATCCTCCGGCGCCATCTGGAGCGAGGCAGCCAGGGAAGGGATGCCTCGGCTGGCCGCTTCCATCGCCGCGCCCACGGTGCCGGAGGCGGTGATGGCGCTGCCGAGGTTCTCGCCGTAATTGATGCCGGAAATCACCAGATCGGGCAGGCGGGTGGCGCAGAGCGCTTCCAGCGCATGACGCACCACGGAAGCGGGACTGGCGTTGAGGCGGAACGCAGGCACGGACTGACCCTCCACCTCGAAAGGCACGGGTTCGAACACGGCGTCATGCTGGCCCCGAAAGGCGCGCCCCATGGCGGTCTGCTGCAAAGCCGGAGCGGCCACTAGCACGTCTCCCAGCTCCAAGGCTGCCCGAACGGAGGCTTTCAGGCCTGGCGAGTCGATGCCGTCATCGTTGGTGAGCAGGATCAAGAGGCGAGAAGGTAGGGTCATGAGGGGCTCCTCTTCGAGCCTACACGGGCTGCCGCCGCAATCCAGAGGCAGGCGAACTGCTACGCTTCAACCATGGTTTCTCCCCTGACCCTTCCCCCCATTCCCGAAGGCCGAGGCGTGTTCTGCAACCGCACGCTGAATTTCCGGGCGCTCAAGGCCATCGGCTACGACATGGACTACACCCTGGTGGACTACCACGCCGATGTGCTCGAGCGGCGGGTGTACGACATGGTTCGTCAGCACCTGATCGAGGACGGCTGGCCGGTGGAATCTCTGTGCTTCGATCCCGTGATGGTGACGCGAGGCCTGGTGATCGACACCGAACTGGGGAATCTGGTGAAGGCCAATCGTTTCGGGTTCGTGAAGCGGGCCATGCACGGCACCCGGATGCTGGATTTTGCCGAGCAGCGGGAAGCCTACGACCAGGATCTGGTGGAACTTTCGGAAACGCGCTGGAGTTTCCTGAACACGCTGTTCTCCCTTTCGGAAGGCTGCCTGTACGCGCAGCTCGTGGACCTGCTGGATCAGGGTAAGCTGCCCCAGGTGAAGGGCTACGCGGATCTGTACCGCCGGGTGCGAGCCAAGGTGGACGCCCAGCACATGGAAGGGCAACTGAAGGCGGAGATCGCGGCCTCGCCGGAAACCTACGTGATCCAGGATCCCCAGGCAGCTCTGACCCTGCTGGATCAGCGCGCCGCGGGCAAGAAGCTGCTGCTCATCACGAACTCCGAATGGAGCTTCAGCCAGCGCATGATGACCTACGCCTACGATCCCTTCCTGCCTCAGGGCAAGACCTGGCGGGATCTCTTCGATCTCATCATCGTCAGCGCCCGAAAGCCCGCCTTCTTCACTGACCGGGCGCCCTTCTTCGAGGTGGTTACGGAAGAAGGTCTGCTGCGGCCCTTCATCGGTTCCGTGCGGGAAGGCGGCATCTACCTGGGCGGCTGCGCCCATCAGGTGGAGCGGGATCTGGGCATCGCGGGCGATCAGATCCTCTACGTGGGCGATCACATGTTCGGCGACGTGCACGTGAGCAAGCGTCTGCTGCGCTGGCGCACGGGGCTGGTGCTGCGGGAGTTGGAGGACGAAGTGGCCGCCCTGGCGTCCTTCCAGGAACAGCAGCGACGCTTGGCCGTTCGCATGGAAGAGAAGGAACGGCTGGAAGCCCAGCTTTCCACGGCCCGCATGGAGCTTCAGCGTCTCAAGGGCAAGTACGGACCGCGACCCGAGCGCAGCGCCAGGGAGCTGGATGCCGTGCTGCAGCAGGGCCGGGCCCAGGTAGAGGCTCTGGATCTGGAGATCGCGCCCTTGGCCCAGGCCTCGTCGGAACTCACCAACGCTCGCTGGGGCCTGCTCACTCGCGCCGGCAACGACAAGAGCCACCTCACGCGCCAGATCGAACGCTACGCAGACATCTACACGTCACGCGTATCCAACCTGCTGCCCTACACGCCCTACGCCTACTTCCGCTCCCTGCGCGGCAGCCTGCCCCACGATCCTGGTACTCCGCCTGCGCCCCCGCTTTCGGCGTGAAACAGGATGGATCCATCCAGGGAAAGGAACGTGCGGCGCGGGTTCAGTTCGCTGCGGCCCGCTGGTAGCGGAACTTCACGCGCCGCTGAAGGGCCCGGCCCTCAGGGCTGGCACCCTTGGCGTCGGGCCTGGAATCCCCGTGGGCTTCGGCGGTCATGAGCTGGGCATCCATGCCCTTGCCCATGAGGTAGCGCAGCACCGTCTGGGCACGCTGGCCGCTGAGATCCAGCGCATCGGCGTTGCCTCGGCCCTTTTCTCCTTCCGCCGCATGGCCTTCGCACACCAAATAGAAGCCGGGATATTCCACCGATAGCTCCGCGATGCGGTTGAGCAGGGGCTCGAAGGTGGGATCGATGGTGGCGCTGCCCTCCGGGAACAGGATGGAGCCTCGGAAGGTGACGATCCGCATGCGGGAACCCACGTCCGGGCCTTCGGTGGCCTTGAGATCGCTGAGCAGGCTTTCCAGATCCGCCGCCTTCTCCGAGGGGTTCGGAACCGGGGGAAGTGGGGCGGCACCATGCCCTTTGTCCGTGGTCGTGGCCAGCCCCAGAGCCTTCTGCAACGAGGCTGCCAGATCCCCCATATGCGCCTGATCCTGCACTTTCATGGAGTAGATCACGGCAAAAAAGGCCATGAGCTGCACCATGAGATCGGCAAAGGTGATGAGCCAGAGGGATTCGAAATCCGTGCTCCGGCGGCGCACCCCTCGCAGCGAAACCTTAGCCATGGAGGGCTCCGGGTCCGGTGCGGCGGATCTTCTGGGTGGGCGCCAGGGAGGCGTTCAGGGCTTCTTCCAGCTGCGTGGGGTTCATTTCCGCCGCGATGCCCAGGATGCCTTCCAGCTTGAGGGCGCGGATCTGGGCTTCTTCCTTGGAGCGCAGTTCCAGCTTGCCGCTGATGGGCAGCGCGAAAAGGTAGGCGATGACCGCGCCCCACAAGGTGGAGAGCAGGCTCAGGGCCATGGCGTTGGCCAGCTTGTCGGCTTCCTTGCCCATGCTGGCGAAGAGCTGCACCATGCCGATGAGGGTGCCCACCATGCCGAAGGAGGGCGCCGACCCGGCGATGAAGCGGAAAATCTCCTGGCCCAGGGCATGACGATCCTGGGTGGCGTTGATCTCCTGGGTCATCACGTCGCGAATGTGATCCCGATCCACCCGGTCCACCACCATTTGGAGGCCGCGCGCCAGGAAGGGATCGTCAGGCATGTTGCGTTCGAGGCCCTTGAGACCTTCCCGCTTGGCCCGCTGGCTGAGGCCCACCATCTGCACCACCACGTCCTGTCGCGAAGCCGGATGGGTGAAGAAGGCGCGAGAGGCCACCCCGAAGGCCGAGCCCACGTTGCTGATGGGGAAACGGATCAGCGTCGAGGCGATGACACCGCCCACCACTACCACGAGGCTGGGCCAGTAGAAGAAGATCCGAGGACTGGGGCCAAGGCCGATGGCCACCCCCAGCAATCCGAGTCCCAGCAACAGCCCCAGCAATGTACCGCGATCCATGTGACGACTCCCTGGCTACCTATCGGCCCGAACCCGTGAAGAAGAAAGAAATGGGCCAGGGCGAGCCTGGGGCCTTCTGTTCCTCATTCCCGGCTTGATGAAAGCTATCCTGACGCAATGGATGAGATGCGCTTTGCTGAAAAATTTCGAATTGTAAATTCAGAAAATAAATATTTTGTATCAGAAGAACCCTGCTCTATTTCTCGTGGATTCCTGCCATTGCCCGCTACACCACCCCCGGCGGAAAGCCCATGGCGAGGCGCACCAGGGCGAAGCGGGGGGTGAAGCGATCCTGGGCGTCGCGGATGAACAGCGTCTCCGGTTTCACGGGCAGGGGGGCGTGGGTGCGGAACTGCAGGGGCAGATCCTCCGGGCGCATTCCCGCGAACAGGGCCAAGCCGTAGGATTCACCTTCCTTGAACACGATGTCTTGTTGTTGCACGAGGCAGAGATTGGCTTCCTGATAGGCCTGGCGGGCGCGATCCACCTGGTCCAAGGGGAATACGCACACGAACATCCCGCCGGGGGCCAGGAGTCGAGCGGCGGTGCGGGCGTAGTCGGCGATGGAGCCTCGCACCTCCAGGCGGGCGGGCACAGCCTGGGGATGCTGGGCCTCGGTGCGGTCGCCCAGGGGCCAATAGGGCGGCGTGCCCGTCACCAGATCGAAGGTTTGCCCTTCCCACCGTGCGGGGTCGCGCAGATCGCCTTCGTGCAACGTCATGCGGTCGCCTACGCCGTTGTAGGCCACGCTTTTTCGCGCCAAGCGAAGCGAGAGGCTCTGGGCTTCCACCGTGTGGATGGCCGCGCCGGGACAGCGCCACGCGAGGCTCAGGGCCACGCTGCCGATGCCCGAACCCAGATCGGCGATGCGGCGAGCCGTGGGGCAGACGCAGCTGCCGAACCATGCCACCAGGAGATCGTCCACGGAGAAGCGGTGGCCTTTGGCGTACTGGAAGATCTTCCAGTGGCCGCAAAGGTAGTCTAGGGTTTCATCGGCTTCAGGCGAGGAGCCGCCGGGAGGGCGAGGGCCGGGCCGAGTCCAGCCCCGGAAAGTGTCATCATTCATGGAGCCATTATCCCGAAGCGGAGGAGCCTCCATGCAGAACTTCACCTTCCAGAACCCCGTGAAAATCCTTTTCGGCCAGGGGCGCATCCAGGATCTGAGCCGGGAAATCCCCGCCGGCCAGCGGGTTCTGGTCACCTACGGCGGCGGGAGCGTGGTGAAGAACGGCACCTTGGGCGAAGTGCGCGCCGCCCTGGCCCATGCCCAGGTGACGGAATTCGGAGGCATCGAGCCGAACCCCACCTACGAAACCTTGATGGAAGCGGTGATCCTGGCCCGTCAGGAACGCAGCGAGTTCCTGCTGGCAGTGGGCGGTGGCTCGGTGATGGACGGCACCAAGTTCATCTCGGCCGCCATTCCTTTCGAGCACGGCGATCCCTGGGATCTGGTGATCCGCAAGGCCCCGGTGAAAGCGGCGGTGCCCTTCGGCACGGTGCTGACCCTCCCTGCCACCGGCTCGGAGATGAACAGCGGCGCGGTCATCACCCGCAAATCCCTAGGGGCCAAGCTGGCCTTTGGCAGCCCTCTCCTCTTTCCGCGCTTTTCGGTGCTGGATCCCACCCGCACCTACTCCCTGCCGCCCCGGCAGGTGGCCAACGGCGTGGTGGATGCCTTCGTGCATGTGCTGGAGCAGTACCTCACCTATCCGATCTTCGCTCCCGTGCAGGACGAATTCGCCGAGGGCCTCCTACGGACCTTGATTCGCGTGGGGCCAGAGACCCTGCAGCACCCCGAAAGCTACGAGCCGCGCGCCTCCTTCGTGTGGGCGGCCACCTTGGCGCTGAACGGCCTCATCGGCGCGGGCGTGCCCCAGGATTGGGCCACCCACATGCTGGGCCACGAACTAACTGCCCGCTTCGGGCTGGATCACGGCCAGAGCCTTGCCGTGGTGCTGCCCGCCATGCTGGAAGAGCGCTTCGAAGCCAAGAAGGACAAGCTGGCCCAGTACGGCGAACGGGTGTGGCAGCTGCGGGATGGCAGCCTGGAAAACCGCGCCCAGCAGGCGATTCAAGCCACCCGTGCCTTTTTCGAAAGCCTGGGCGTGAAGACCCATCTGAAGGATTACGGCATCCAGGCCTCGGAGATCCCAGGATTGGTGCAGGCGTTGGAATCCCATGGCATGACGGCCTTGGGTGAAAAGAACGACGTGACGCTCGGCGTGTCGAAGCGCGTGTACGAGCGGGCCCTGTGATGGCGCGGCTCTTCGAATCCTTTCAGCTTCGCGGCATCACCTTTCCCAACCGCATCGGCGTGGCGCCCATGTGCCAGTACCAGGCCGTGGAAGGCCGTGCCCAGGAGTGGCATCTGGTCCACTACGGCGGGCTGGCCCAGGGCGGGGCTGGGCTGGTGATCGTGGAGGCGGCGGCCGTGAGGCCGGAGGGGCGCATCACGCCCTTCGATCTGGGGCTCTGGAGCGACGAACACATCGAGCCATTGCGTCCCGTGGCGCGGTTCATGGCCTCTATGGGCGCCGTGCCGGGCATCCAGCTGGCCCACGCCGGACGCAAAGCCGCCCAGGACGTGCCCTGGCGCGGAGGCCAGCCCTTGGGCGATAAGGGCTGGAAGACCATCGCTCCCAGCGCCCTGGCCTTCGACGAAGGCTTTCCCGCGCCTCATGCACTGAAATTTTCGGAAATTGAGGAACTTCCCCGCGCCTTCGCCCAGGCCGCTCGCCGCGCGCTGGAGGCGGGTTTCCAGGTCATCGAGATCCACGCCGCCCACGGCTACCTGTTGCATCAGTTCCTGTCGCCCCTCACCAACCAGCGGCAGGATGCCTATGGCGGCGACTTGGAAGGCCGCTGCCGCTTGCCCTTGGAGGTGGTCGAGGCCGTGCGAGCCGCGGTGCCCCAATCCCTGCCTCTGCTGGTGCGGATCTCCGCCACCGATTGGATGGAAGGCGGCTGGGATCTGCCTTCTTCCATCGCGCTTGCCAAAGCGCTGAAGGCCAGGGGCGTGGATCTGGTGGACGTATCCAGCGGCGGCCTGTCAGCCCAGGCCGTGGTGCCTTTCGCCCCCAACTACCAGGTGCCCTTCGCTCGCGCCATTCGTCACGAAGCCCAGGTGCCCACCTCGGCGGTGGGCCTGATTACCGAAGCCGTGCAAGCCGAAGCCATCCTCACCGAGGCCAGTGCCGATCTCGTTCTGCTGGGGCGCGAATGCCTCCGTGATCCCCGCTGGCCCCTGCGTGCCGCCCAAACCCTGGATGCCACCGTGCCCTGGCCTGCGCCCTACGCCCGTGGCGCACGAAGCAAAGTGCCCGTGCGATAGGCTCCTGAGGGCTCATCGAAAAAGCTGTTTCACCACAGAGGCTCAAAGGCACAGAGAAAGAGAAGGAAAAGAAGAAAAGCTGACGGGCACCAAGGGGCAACGAGAGGGCGCAGAGATCGCTCTGGACAAAGCTTGGCGCCCTCTGTGGTAAACGCTTTTCTCGGATCTTTCGAGCCGCTTATTCCTCGTCCAGCCCCGCGAACAGGCCATCTTCGGGCAGGGCGGGCTCCAGCTGGGCCAGGGCCTGGGCTTCCA
>JAJTBC010000154.1 GCA_021287085.1 Bacillota bacterium
CCACGGGCCCTACCTACCCGCAGCGCCTTCAGGCGGAGGTGAACGGTCAGAAGCTGCGCTTCAAGCTGATTCGCAGCGAGACCACCACCACCCAGGCCCGGGTGGCTATGCCCGATCCCGGTGCCGCCGTGAGCGGAGAAGTGGTGTACCGGCGCTTTCCCACCCAGGAGCCCTGGACCCGCATGGCCCTTCAACCGGAAACGCGCCAAGGCGTGGCGGAACGGGCAGCCTATATGCCCATTCAGCCTGCGGCGGGAAAATTGGAATATCACTTGGAATTGACGACGCCCGGCGGCTCTCAGCGCCTGCCCGCCCAAGGGGAAGTGCGGCTCCGCTACAAGGATCCCGTGCCCGCGCCGCTCCTGATTTCCCACGTGGTTCTCATGTTCTTTGGCGTGCTGGTGGGCCTGCGGGCCGGACTGGGAGCCATCTTCAGCGCCCAGGCCCTCAAGGCCATGGCCTGGACCACCCTGGGCCTGCTCACCGTGGGCGGCATGATCCTGGGGCCGCTGGTGCAGAAGCACGCCTTCGGCGCCCTTTGGACCGGCTGGCCCTACGGCTATGACCTCACGGACAACAAGACGCTGCTCATGTGGCTCGTGTGGGTCGTGGCCTGCCTTTTCGTCTCCGAGCGTCGGCCCACTCGGTCCCGTTGGGCCGTGGGCTTGGCTTCCCTCGCCATGGTCCTGGTGTACGTCATTCCCCACAGCACCCGAGGCAGCCAACTGGATTACAGCAAAGTCGAATCCGGCGTGGATGCCAAGAAGGCCATCGGCACGGGCAAATAGCCCTCAGGAGAGGCTTCGAATCCGGGTATCGGTGCTTTCGATTTCGAGAATGCGGAAAGCGAAGTTGCCGTCCACCACCACCACTTCTCCCCTGGCGATCTGCTTGCCGTTCACGAGCAGATCCACGGGGGAATCGGCGGCGCGGTTCAGTTCCAGGATGGAGCCAGGGGTCAGCTTGAGCAGCTCGCCCAGTGGCATCTCGGCATGGCCCATGCGCACCATCACGGGCAGTTCGATGTCCAGCAGGAGATCGAGGTTGCCGGTGTCCACGGAGGCCCCGCGCATGGGATTGGCAGCGGGAGCGGGCGCGGCGAGGGGGGTGGTTTGGGGCTCGGCTTCCGGCTCGTTGGAGGGCAGGCCGAGGCCCAGTTTGCGCCGCAGTTGTTCGGCGAGCATGCCCGGAGCCAGCAGATGCAGATCCGCGGAAAGCTGATCCTGGGCGATGGTGAGCTTCAGCCCTTCGAAGGAGCCTTCGCCCAGCAGGGCCGCCACGCCTTCTTCCCCTTCGAGGAAGAGGATCTCCACGCCTGAGATGGAGAGGGTCTCACCCACCTGATCCGACAAGGTTTGATTGGCGCTGCCCAGAATCTGATTGAAGGTTTCGGCCAAGGCATCCCTGGAGTCGCCGCTCAGTTCCTCGGAAGCCGCGCCCTCGCCGCCCAGCATGAGATCCACCAGCTGAGTGCTCTGGGTCAAGGGCAGCAGGAACACCATGGCGCCGGTCACGCCCTTGGCATAGGCGGCCTTCACGGCCACTGGGCGCTCATGGAGATGGGCCACCTCGGAAGCGGAAAGGCTGGCTTCGCTGCCGGGAGTCACCACGAATTCACGGCCGGTGAGCATGGAGAAGACCGAACCCACGGCCTCGCCGAAGGCCGAACCGAGCTTTTGCAGGAGTTGGTGGGTGGCAGGATCCATCTAGGCCTCCGGTCGGCTGGACATGACTTGGAAAACGCGTTTCTGGTTCTGATTGAGGGCGACGTAGCCGTGGTAGCGGGGAATGCCGTCCACGGTGAGATCCAGCAGGGCGTCGAAGCGCTTGGTGAGGGGAATGAGATCGCCCTTCTGCAGCGCCAGCACCTCCTTGAGCGTGAGATGGGTGCCTCGGATCTCCGCGCTGATGGTCATGTCGCAGCGCTTGATGTTCTCGATGATGAGGCGAGCCTCTTCAAAGGTGCTGGACTTCTTGTAGCCCGTGTACATCTCCTGGTCGAACTTGCTGGCCACGGGTTCGAGGATGATGGAGGGAATGGCGAGGTTCACCATGCCGACCACGGCGCCCATCTTCACCTCGAAGACCACGAGCAGCACCACCTCGTTGGGAGCCACGATCTGGATGAGCTGAGGACTGGTTTCCCGCGCCTGGATCTTGAAGTCGAGATCCACGATGCCCCGCCAGGCTTCCCGCAGATCGTCCAGGAGCAGCTTCAGCACGCCATCGAAGATGCTCTGCTCGATGTCCGTCATGGTGCGCATCTGCCGAAGCGCTTCGCCGGGGCCGCCCAGCATCTTGTCGATGATGGGGAAGACGAGCTGGGGGTTCACTTCCAGCGCGAAGGCCCCTTCCAGCGGGCGCAGGCTGATGGCGTTGAAGCAGGTGGGATCGGGCACGGAGAGCAGGAATTCCTGGTAGCTGAGCTGCTCCACGCTCACCAGGTTCACTTCGGTGATGGTGCGCAGGTAGGCCGAAAGGGAGCTGGAGAAGTTGCGGGCGAAGCGGTCGTGCATGAAGTGCAGGGTGCGCATCTGCTCGCGGCTGACGCGGTCGGGGCGCCGGAAGTTGTAGAGGCTGACCTTCTTCTGGCTTTGAGGCTTCTTGGTCTTGGGGGTAGGGGCCGGGCGGTCGGAGGCGGCACTGGTCTTGGGCCCCTTGCTGTGGGACTTGAGCAGGGCATCCACTTCTTCCTGACTAAGAATCTTGGCCATGGCGCATTACCCCTGAATCTGCCGCTCCTGGAGCTTGCCCCGGAGCCGCAGCATGGATTTGGTATGCAATTGCGATACCCGACTTTCGGTGATGTTCAACAGCGTCCCGATCTCCTTCATGGTGAGTTCGTCGAAATAGTAGAGCTGCACGACGAAGCGCTCCTTGGGCGGCAGGGTCTCCACGGCATCTTTGAGCAGCAGCTTGAGTTCCTTGGCCTGCAGGGTGATGTGGGGGTCTTCCGCATCGGGATCGGGCACGAAGCTGATGAGGCTTTCGCCGTCGCCATCCTCGCCCGCCTCCATGAAGGTGCCCAGGGTCACGCCCTTGAGTTCATCCAGGGATTTGTGCAGTTCTTCCAGGGGACAACCCAGATGGGCGGCCACTTCTTCGTCCGTGGCGGCCCGCCCCATCTGCTGTTCGAGCAGGTGGTAGGCGTTCTCGATGTCCTTCTTCTTGCGCCTCAGCGACCGTGGCACCCAGTCCAGGTCCCGCAGCCCATCCAGGATGGCACCGCGCACCCGCTGTTCGGCGTAGGTCTTGAACTTGACGTTGCGGTCCGGCTCGAACTTCTTGAGCGCGTCCATGAGGCCGAGGATGCCGGAATGGATGAGATCGTCCACTTCCACGTGGGAGGGCAGGCGGGCTGCGATGCGATGGGCCACGAACTTGACCAGGGGCAGGCATTCGGTGATGAGGGCCTCGCGATCCTGGAAGAAATCCAGGTCCTCGTCGATGTCGGGCCGAGTTTCGACCTCCTGGCCCAGGGGTTCCAGTTCCGAGGCCTGAGGCACCACGGGCCGGACGGCGCTGCCGTACGCGGCGGCAGCCGCACGGCCTGCCCCAGGGCGGGGCGTGGGCTTCGGTGGGGCCGGAAGTGGAACCTTCTTGGTTGGGCTCATGATTCCTCAAGACTCAACTGTTTCCAGAATGACGCAAAGCCGTCCTTCTGGAGCGGAACCTTCTTCATCAATTGATCGGCAATCTGCCGGAAGGCCAGGGCCGAGGGGCTGCGGGGGAACTGTTCCACCACGCTGCGCTGCTCGCGCACCGACTGGAGCAGGCTGGAATCGGAAGGAATCATGCCCAGGGCTTTCACTTCGCGCCCGAGGAAACGCTGGCTGGCGGCCTGGAGCTGTTCGAGGGTTTCTTCGGCCTCCGCTTCGGAATGGGCGTTGTTGACCAGCACCCACAGGGTCTTTTCGCTATCCCGCAGATGCACCACCTTGACCATGGCGTAGGCATCCACCAGGGAAGTCGGTTCCGGCGTGGTGACCAGCAGAACCTCCTGGGCCGCCAGCAGCAGCTTCACCACGGAGTCGTGGATGCCCGCTGCGGTATCGATGAGCAGCCAGTCGATGGTTTCGGAAATGCGCTGCAGGCCCTGGATGAGGCGCAACTCGCTGGCGGTGTCGAGGCGGGTCAATTCCTGGATGCCACTGGAGGCGGGAATCACGCGAATGCCCATGGGGCCTTCCAGCACGATCTCCTCCAGCACCTTCTCGCCCCGCAGCACGTGTTCCAGCGTGTGGGTCGGCGAAAGGCCCAGCAGGATATCGAGGTTGGCCAGGCCGAAATCCGCATCCAGCACCGCCACGCGCTGTCCCAGCTTGGCCAGGGTCAGCGCCAGCCCCGCCACCACGTTGGTCTTGCCCACGCCGCCCTTGCCGGAGGTGATGGCCAGCACACGGGAACGGAAGAGCGCCGTTTCCGGCACCTGCTGGCGGGCCATGGCCCGGAGTCGGGAGGCTTGATCGAGGTTCATGAACCCTCCTGCGCGGGAAGGATGAGATCCGCCACGCGGCGGCTGGTGGCCAGTTCCAGATCCTGGGGCACTTCCTGGCCCGTGCCCAGGTATGAAAGGGGTCGCTTCACCCGCGCCAGGGTGGAGAGGATGGGGCCGTACGTCGAGGTTTCATCGAGCTTGGTGAAGATCAGGCGGCTGGGCTTCAAAGGCTCGAAGCGCGCAGCGATATCGGCGAGATCCTTGGGCTTGGTGGTGGCGGAAAGCACCAGATGGGTTTCCACTGCGGGCAGTTCTTCCAGGAAGCCCTTCAGCTGCTCCAGCACGGCGCCGTCCTTGGGGCTGTGGCCCGGCGTGTCGATGAGCACCAGGGTGCGATCCTGATAGAAGCGCAGGGCGGAGCGCAGATCCTCTACGGTGAGGGCCACGTGCAGGGGCACCTGCAGGATCTGGGCGTACTGCTGCAACTGGTCCACGGCGGCCAACCGGAAGGTGTCCAGCGTCACCAGCGCCACCTTCTGCTGGAGCTCCAGCTTGGCGAAGGAAGCCAGTTTGGCGATGGTGGTGGTCTTGCCCACCCCGGTGGGGCCCACCAGGGCGGCCACCTGGAGCTTGCCGGGTTCCAGCTGGATGGGCGGCGCCACGGGGATGAAGTTGGCGATGACGCGCTTCATGAAAAGCCGCGCCCGTTCCGGGTTCACGTCGGCGCCATCCCCTTCTTCCATGAGCGAACGCTGGGTGTATTCGCAGAGTCGAAGGGCGATCATGGCGTCCACATCGTTGGCGATGAGGTCGCCGTACAGTTCCAGAAGGGTGGTGGGAAGCTGCACCTGGGCCGCGGGCATGCCCTGACGCTGGATGCGGGACAGCAAGGCCTTCATCTGATCCAGTTCCCGCAGGATGCTGGCGTTGCGGGTTTCCTGATCCTTGAGGGCTTCCACCGCGCCTTTGATTTCCAGCAGTTCCCGGCGCAGGGGCTGCAGATCCACGCTGGGTGCGGGTGGCGGGGGCGGTACAGAGGCTTCTGGCGTTCGATTCGCCAAGGGCGGGCGCAAGCCGTACGTGGCGCTGGGCGCAGGGGGCGGCGGGGGAGTGGCTTCGTCCACGGCGGCGGTCACTTCGATCATGGCGTCGCCGCCGAGCCCCAGCGGGCCTTTGCCCTGCTTGGTCTTGGTCGAAAGGATGAAGGCCTCTTCGCCCATTTCCCGCTTGATGACGGACAGGGCTTCCTGCATGGAGGCGGCTTCGAAGGTCTTCACGCGCATGGTCGGCTCGTTTCGTTCATGAGACGGTTCCCAGGTTGACCACGCGCACATCCATGGGGATTTCGCTATGGCTCAGCACCACGAGATGGGGCAGGGTGCGCTCCAGCAGGCGGCGCAGATGGGGCCGCACCACCGGATTGGTGAGCAGCACGGGCTGGGCGCCGGGCAGCAGATGGGCGATGCCGGTGGCGATGCGGTTGAGCATTTCCTGGATGCGATGGGGATCCATGGCCAGGAAACTGCCTCGGTCCGTGGATTCGATACCGCCCTGGAGGGTCTGCTCCAGTTGCGGGTCCAGCACCAGCACTCCCAGTTCGTTGTTTTCGCTCAAGTGGGGGCTGGTGAGGGAACGGCCCAGATGCTGGCGCACGTATTCCGTGAGCAGCAGCGGATCGCGGGTGAGGGTGGCGGCGTCGGCGGCGGCTTCGAGAATGCGGCCCAGATCCCGGATGGAAACCCGCTCCCGCAAAAGGTTCTGGAGCACTTTCTGCAGCGCGGCCACGGGTACCACATTGGGCACGAGGTCTTCCACCAGGCGCGGATTCTGCTCCTTGAGGGCATCCAGAAGGTTCTGCACCTCGCTGCGCCCCAGCAACTCCGGCGCCTGCTGCTTGATGACTTCCGAAAGATGGGTGGTCATCACCGTAGGGCCGTCCACCACGGTGTAGCCCAGCAACTGGGCCCGATCCCGCTGGTTTTCCTGAATCCAGTAGGCGGGCAGGCCAAAGGCCGGTTCGGTGGTCGGGTGGCCGTCCAGGTCTTCGGTGGCGGTGCCGGGGTTCATGGCCAGGTATTGATTGGGCATCAATTCGCCGCGCACCACTTCTTCGCCTCGCAGCAGCAGACGATAGGTGTTGGCAGGCAGTTGCAGGTTGTCGCGGATGCGGATGGGGGGTACCACTACGCCCAGATCCTGGGCCAACTGGCGGCGCAGAGCCTTGATGCGCTCCAGCACCGTGCCCCCTTGGGCGGCGTCGAGCATGGGAATGAGCCCGAAGCCCACCTCCAGGCCCAGGGGATCGACCTTGAGCAGCGCTTCCACTTTTTCGGGCCCTTCGGCAGGCTTGAGTTTTTCTCGGGCCGCTTCCAGCTTCTCCTCGGCCTTCTTCTGGGTGCCCAGCTTCCAGGCGGCATAGGCCAGGATGCCGAACACGGCGCCCATGAACCAGAACGGCAGCAAGGGCAGGCCCGGCATGGCGCCGAAGGCCAACAAAACCGTGGCGGCGATGGCCAGGGGCTTGGGATTGCCGCTGAGCTGGCCCACCACTTCCGAACCGAGGTTCATGGACTCGGATCCGCTGCGGGTGGTGAGGATGGCGCCGCCCACGCTGATGAGCAGGCTGGGAATGGCCGTCACCAGGCCATCGCCCACGGTGAGCAGGGTGAAGGTCTCCATGGCCTGGATCACGGGCAGATCGTACTTCACCACGCCGATGATGACCCCGGCCACGATATTGACCACCAGGATCAGCAAGGCGGCGATGGCATCCCGCTGGGTGAACTTCACCGCGCCGTCCATGGCGCCGTAGAAATTGGCTTCGCTGGTGAGATCCTTGCGCCGCCGCCGAGCTTCGTTCTCGTCGATGTAGCCTGCGTTCAGATCGGCGTCGATGGCCATCTGCTTGCCGGGCATGGCGTCCAGGGTGAAGCGGGCCGTCACCTCGGCGATGCGCCCCGCGCCGTGATTGATGACGATGAACTGGATGGCCAGCAGGATGAGGAAGACCACCAGACCAATGACGTAGCTGCCGCCCACCACGAAGGCGCCGAAAGCCTTGATCATGTGTCCCGCTGCATCCGGCCCCTGCTCGCCGCCGAAGAGCAGAATGCGTCGGGTGGCCGCCACGTTCAGCGCCAGCCGGAAAAGCGTCACCATCAGCAGCACGGAGGGATAGGCGTTGAAATCCTGGGGTCGCGGCACGTACATGCCCACCATGAGGATCAACAGGGACAGGGTGATGTTCAGAACGATGAGGAAATCCAGCACCAGGGCGGGCATCGGCATGATCATCACGATCATCACGATGACCACGAAAATGGGCGCAGCCAGATCCACCCGGCGGGACAACCGAGTGAAGTACGGCACAAGACGATCTAGAAAAGTCAGCATTCTGACACCCGCCGGAAGGGGAGCGAAAGGGATGCCAGAACGGGCAAATGGGACGACACACCCCTCGGCGGATTTCCTGTAAACGAACGGACCTGCATGGCGTTTTGCCCATCCTGGGAGCGGGCAAACCAACGTGGGTGTGATTGCTTATTTGTTAATGTTGTTTTTATTTTGGTTGCAATTGTTTAGGCCAAAACGAATGGCCCCTTAATATAGCTGCTTCAAGATCATAAAAGACCACTATTTCATGATGTTTATATCTGGTTGTTTTGTTTGAGCGGTTTCGTGAAGCGGAGAAAAACGGGCTTCAGGGACTACCCGACTTCATCTACGGCATCTGGCACGAACTGGCGGTGGCGGCGGGAAGGTAGCAGTTCCGCACGTAGTCCATGACCATGCGGTCGGCGTTGAAGCGCCAGGCCAGGGTGCGGATGCTGCGTTTGACCCGGTGCATCCACTGGCGCGGCACGCCCTGGGCATCGCGGTCGTAGTACATGGGCACGATCACTTTTTCCAGCAGCGTGAGCAGGGCTTCGAAATCCCGTTCGTCCTGGATGTCCTGGTTGGCGTGGATCTCGCCGTTCCCGATGGCGAAGCCGTTCTCGCCGTCGTACGCCTCGGCCCACCATCCATCGAGGATGGAGATGTGCAGGCCGCCGTTGGCCACCACCTTCATGCCGCTGGTGCCGCAGGCTTCCAGAGGGCGCCTGGGATTGTTGAGCCAAGCATCCACGCCCTGGTAGAGATTGCGGCCGATGTGGATGTTGTAGTTCTCGACGAAGGCCACCCGCTGCCGGAACCGGGGATCCTGCGTAAGCTGGCCCACGCGCTGGATGAGGCCCTTGCCGGGTTCGTCGGCGGGGTGGGCGCGCCCGGCAAACACCAGGTTCACGGGGCGTTCGGGGTTGTTGATGAGGGCCGCGATGCGATCCAGGTTGCGGAAGAGGAGATCCGGGCGCTTGTAGGGCACGAAGCGGCGGGCGAAGCCGATGGTGAGGGCTTCGGGTTCCAGCAGGGGCAGGTCCCGCGGCGGCATGCCGTTGCGCTGGCGGAAGTTCTCATCCCGGTTGCGCACGAGGCGCATGAGGCGAGTCTTGAGCACCTGCTTGATTTCCCAGATCTCGGCGCTGTCCATGGATTCGATGCGCGTCCAGAGGTCGGGCCGCACGATGCCGTCCATCCAGTTGGCGCCCAGGTGGGCCTGGAAGAGCTGGTTCAGCTCGGTGGCCAGCCAGGTGTGGGTATGCACGCCGTTGGTGATGTGGCCGATGGGCACGTCCTGTTCCTTGCGGTCGGGCCACAGCACGTTCCACATCTGGCGGGAGACGTTGCCGTGCAGGGCGCTCACGCCGTTGGCGGCGCGGGATTGCTTGAGGGCCAGCACCGTGGGCAGGAAGGGGGAATGGGTATCCTCGGGATGCACGCGGCCGAAGCTCATGATGTCGCTCAAGGGTAGGCCGAGCCCCTGTGCCAGAGGCGCGAGGTGTTCTTCGGCCAATCCTGCGGGGAAGCGGTCGTGGCCTGCATCCACGGGGGTGTGGGTGGTGAAGACGGTGGCCTGGGCGCTTTCCTTGAGAGCCTGCCAGGGGTCGAGGCCATCGTGCTGCACGCGGTGGCGCGCCCGCTCCAGAATGGCGAAGGCGCTATGGCCTTCGTTGAGGTGATAGACGCTGGCGGTGATGCCCAGAGCGCGCAAGGCGCGACTGCCGCCTACGCCCAGAAGCAGTTCCTGCTGGATGCGCATGCGCTGATCGCCGCCGTAGAGTCGTGCGGCCAGGCCCTTGTCCTCTTCGCTGTTGGCATCGTCGCGGGTATCCAGCAGGATCAAGCGAATGCGCCCCACGGAGGTTTCCCATACCCTGGCCCATACGGTGCGGCCGGGCAGTTCCACGGAAACTCGCGCAGGACGGCCATCCATGCCGATGGCTTCCTTGAGGGGGAGATTCTCGATCTCGTAGGGCTCGTTGACATCGTGCTGCCAGAAATGGGAGTCGAGCTCCTGGGTGGTGTAGCCCTGGCGGTAGAGCAGGCCCACGCCCACCAGCGGTACACCGAGATTTGACGCGCCTTTCAGGTGATCGCCCGCCAGGATGCCTAGACCGCCGGAATAGATGGGCAGGCTTTCATGGATGCCGAATTCGGCGCAGAAGTAGGCCACGGGACGGCTCAGCAGCGGGCCCGCGTGCACCAGGCCCCAGGTGGTGAGCGGGTTCAGGTATTCCTTCATCTGCCGCAGGGCGCGGTCGGTGCGGGTGGTGATATCCACCTCGGCGGCCCGCTGTTCAAGGAAGGCCGGATCCACTTCGCGCAGCACCCGCAGAGGATTGCGATGGACGCGATGGTAGAGGGAAGGGTCGATGTCGCGGAAGATGGCCCGCACTTCCGGTCGCCAGGTCCACCAGAGGTTCTGGGTCAATTCCTGAAGTTTTTCATCCAGCTTTTTCATAATTCAGCTCCTAGTCGGGTTCGGGGAAAGGCTGGGCTTGAGGAACAGCGCGCCCAGGGGTGGGAGGGTCAGGGTCACCGAATGCGGGTGTCCGTGCATGGGAACAGGCTCGAAGACGAGCCCGCCCAGATTGCCGAAGTTCTGTCCCCCGTACAGCTCGGCATCGGTGTTGAGGATTTCCAGGTAGCGGCCTTCCATGGGCACGCCGATGCGGAAATTCGATCGAGGCTGAGCCGTGAGGTTCAGCACCACGAGCACATGCTCTTGGGCCGAGTGGCCCCAGCGCAGCAGCGACAGCACGTTGTTGTCGCGGTCGTCGCAATCCACCCAGGAGAGGCCCCCAGGCTCGCAATCCTTGAGATGCAGCGCGGACTCGGTGCGGTACATGCGGTTGAGATCGGCCACCAGACGCTGCACGCCCTTGTGGGGCGCGTGGTCCAGCAATCCCCAATCCAGGGCCCGGTTGTGATTCCATTCATGATCCTGGGCGAATTCGCCGCCCATGAAGAGCAGCTTCTTGCCAGGATGCGCCCACTGGTAGGCGTAGAGCAGGCGCAGATTGGCGAACTGTTCCCAGCGGCTGCCAGGCATGCGCCACAGCAGCGATTTCTTGCCGTGCACCACTTCGTCATGACTCAGCGGCAGCACGTAGTTTTCCGAATCCTGATAGAGCATGGAGAAGGTGATCTCCTCCTGGTGATAGCGCCGGTGCAGCATGTGGCGGCCCAGGAAGCGCAGCGTGTCGTGCATCCAGCCCATGTTCCACTTGAAGCCGAAGCCCAGGCCGCCACCTGAGGTCGGCCGTGACACCTGGGGCCAGGCCGTGGATTCTTCCGCGATGGTGACGGTATCGGGGAACTCTGCGTACACGGTTTCGTTGAGCCGACGCAGGAAGGCCACGGCTTCGAGGTTTTCGCGGCCTCCGTGCTCGTTGGGAATCCACTGACCCTCTTGGCGGCTGTAATCCAGGTAGAGCATGGAAGCCACCGCATCCACCCGCAGGCCGTCGATGTGGAAGCGATCCAGCCAGTACAGGGCGTTGGCCAGGAGGAAGTTCTGCACTTCCTTGCGGCCGAAGTTGTAGATGAGGGTGCCCCAATCCATGTGGCGGCCCTTGCGGGGATCCGCGTGTTCGAAGAGATGGGTTCCGTCGAAAACCGCGAGGCCGTGGGCGTCTTCGGGGAAATGAGCGGGCACCCAATCCAGCAGCACGCCGATGCCCGCGCGGTGGAAGGCGTCCACCAGCGCCTGGAAATCCTCAGGAGAGCCGTAGCGGGCCGTGGGGGTGAACAGGCCCAGGGGCTGATAGCCCCAGCTTCCGTAGAAGGGATGCTCGCTCACGGGAAGGAACTGGACATGGGTGAAGCCAAGCTCCTGCACGTAGGGCACCAGTTGTTCCGCCAGCTCCCGGTACGACAGAAAGCCGCCATCGTCGCGCCTTCGCCACGATCCAAGATGCACCTCGAAGATGCTCATGGGCGCCACATGCCGGTTGTGCTGAGCGCGGTTTCTCATCCACTCCTCATCGCCCCAGGCGTAGGCGTCCTCGGCTTCCAGAATGGACACGGACCCAGGAGGATACTCGCCGCGGAAGGCATAGGGATCGGCCTTCAGGGGCAGCAGCTTGCCATCCTGGCCCAGGATCTCGAACTTGTAGAAATCGCCGGGGCGCAGATGGGGCACGAACAGCTCCCAGATGCCCGAATCGGACCAGCGCCGCAGCAGATGACGACGCCCGTCCCAGCCGTTGAAATGCCCTACCACGCTCACCCGCAGCGCGTTGGGCGCCCATACCGCGAA